>NZ_CFJNYH010000019.1:0-64313 GCF_984815275.1 Coprobacillus sp. | reverse complement strand
TGATTTATCTAAAAAAGATTTTATTTATTTTCTTGACATTTTACCGAATGACTTTCTTTAGGAGTTTTACTGTTTCTCTTTCAATAATGACTTCTTTTAAATTCTTGAATCTCTCTTCATATTTTTGTTCTACTACAGAAGTGTCATTTTTTAATATTGCAGCTACTAAATAATCAACCGCATAATGATAAGATAATGTTTCATCATTAGAACCCAAAGTACTTAAAGCTGGCGTCACTATTTTTGACTGTAATAAATTTGTTCCACCAATAATAGAGACATCATCTGGAACTTTAATGCCATGAGCATTTAAACACAACAGACCACCAATTGCTATATCATCATTAGCATAAACAATTGAATCTATATCACCTTGACGAATATATTCTATCATTGTTTTTGTAACCTCATAACCGGCTTCATAAGTACTTGCTTCTGCATAAAACATTTTATTTTCATCAATACAAATATGGGCATTATCTAATGATTGTAAATAATTTTCTAATCTTCTAATTGAGCCTAATGTATCTAAAGCACCTAATACCAATGCAATTTTATGAAATCCATGTGAAATAAAATATTCTGTAATTGTACATGTTTTATTAAATTTTGGTAAAGATGTGACATAGTCTCCCTTGATTTCTCTTCCCATGACAACGATTGGAAAGTCAGGTGAAGCGTATTGAAGTATAAAATCATCATCAATATTCATTGTATAAATAATGGCACCAGCAGCACGATGCTCAGAAATATATTTTTTAGCTGTATGATCATGTTTTAAATATGTTGTTGTAATGAGCAAATCAAAATTATGATAAGCAACTCTTCTTTGAATAAAATCAATCACCTTAGAAAAGAATGGTCTAGATGCGTCTTCAACAACAAGCAAAATAAGCTGAGAATGTCCTTGTTGTAAATCAACAGCAAGTCCATTCTTCACATATCCTAACTCTTTTGCAGCATTAAGAACGAGAGTTCTTGTTTCTTCTTTAATTTTAGAATTTCCATTTAAAGCCATGGAAACAGTTGATACTCCTAAATTTAATTTTTTTGCGATATCTTTAATTGTTACCATATAATCACCTAATTTCTCTAGTAATAGTCATTATATCATAACTCTTTTTATTTATCCTCTTTTTTATTCATCTATACTTGCATTTTCTTCTTTTAAAAGTTGTTTATCATACATTTTGACAAATGGGAAGAGAATCACAACGTCTACAGCAAACATAATCAACCACATGAATATTGTTTTCACGTCTCCTGTTGATAAAAATAGATTTAAAATGCCTGGACAAGTAAATGGTAAACTTATATAAATACTTCCCACAATGCCTGAATCCATTAATAAATAGGCAGCGGTACACATAATGACATTACATATCATAATAGGTAATGCTAAGAGAACGTTCATAACAATTGGTACACCAAATGTTAATGGTTCATTAATGTTAAATAAATCTGGAACCAACGCAAGTTTACGTAATGACTTTAACTGTGCTGATTTTGCGACTAAAAAGAACACTAACATCATAGCTGGATAAGACATCCAGTTCCCAAATATCGTCATAAATGCACCTGCCAAAGGTGTTGGAGATCCTTGACCAGTCATAATAAATTGCGCATTAATGGCTAAATTAGCAGTTGTAATAGGTGTGAGAACTGATCCAACCAAATTGTTTCCATGAATCCCCATAAACCAAAATAAACTCAATAATATACTAATCATAATGACTGATGGTAATGAGCCAGATGCTGATAAAAGTGGTTGAATAATTGCATAAATTAATTTACAAAGATTTGAATCCATCACATTCAAACTGATAATATTTAAAACTAAGAAAAGTAATGTAGAGATTGTAAATGGAATTAATGCCTCAAAAGGTGCAGAAACATTAGGTGGTACTTGCTCTGGTAATTTGATTTTAAAATTTTTCACTTTACAAAATCTATAGATCTCACAAACAACAAATGCAACAATTATTGCATAGAACATACCTACACCACCTAAGTTACCACAAGAAATAATAGTTCCTAGTGTTTTATCAGTGAAGGGTGCAGCAGAAGTTAAAAAGAAAATAAATAGTGAACAAAATCCAGCTGCTAATTTATCAATTGCATAATCTTTTGCTAATTCATAAGCGACTCCAAAAGCAACATAAACAGCAATAAAGTTAATTGTCAAATTAAATACTGGCAATAAGACACCACCATTCGCTGTTGCCCAAGCTTTCCATGACAATAAGAAAGAATAAAAGAAATTCGTTGGTTCCAATGTTGATGGTACAGGTGGTTGTGCTAATAAACAAAAGATACCACCAACAATCATAAACGGAATTGTAAACATCATTGCATTTTTAACAGCAGTTAGATGTTTATTATTATTCAATGCGTTTGAAATGGGTAATAATAAGTTTGTCAATTTTTCAGTTAATGCTTCCATATAAATTCCTCCCTAATTATTTTGAAACGTTTCACAATTATAATATACACACTCTGTAATCGTTTGTCAATTTATTTTGAAACGTTTCAACATATTTTTAAAAAAATAACATCTTTTGATGTTATTTCCTTATCGTTTGAATAGCAATACACCCAGGTCCACCTTGAGTAATAAATGCTGGAGATAAATCGTATATTTCAATAGCAACATTTTCAAAGACAGCTCGGATTTGTTCCATTGCTGATTTCGCTTGTTCAAGCACTCCTGCATGTGAAATATAAATTTTATAATTTTCGTTAATTCCATTATCCTGAAAGTATTTAATAATTTCTTTAATAGCACTTTTGAATGTTTTTTTCATGGCAAATTTTTCAAGTCTTTTTGCATCCTTAGTTTTTGTCATAATAGGAGTAATACGTAACATACCACCAACAGTTGCAGCCAATGGAGTTAATCTACCACCTCTTTTTAAGAAACCAAAATCTTGTGGAATTAAAAATGAAACTTCACCTGCAATACTTTTATAGAGTTCTTTCTTGATATCTTCTAATGAAAGTCCTTCATCCCTTAAACGGACAGCTTTTTCTACTAAATATCTTTGCGGTCCACATAAAGTCATAGAATTCATGACATGTATATGCTCTGGATGATCCATACTTTCTTTAACTCCCAATGTACTCTGATAAGTTCCAGATAACCCATCTGCCATATTAATGACAAGAAGTTCTTCATCTGGATACTTTTCAAACACTTCCATTGTCACTCCTATTGCAGGTTGTGATGATGTAGGAACATGTCCTTGTTTCACTATTTCAATAAATTCTGAACTTTGAATGTCCACATATTCTTGATAGTTTTTATGATCTACCATAACATTTAGGGGTAATACATCAATACCAATCTTTTTTCCTTCTTCAGGTGAGTATAATGAACCTGTATCTGTAATAATTTTCATAATCTATCTCCTCATATTCTTCCTCTTATGTATACGTTACCAAATCTGTCGGATAATGTCAATATTAATATAGTTTTGATTACTACATAGAGTAGAGGTAATCCCTTTTAATGATATGTAATTATTAACGTGACTTTAAATAAAAACTTATTATACTTTCACCAATAAATAAGTATACTAGGATATATGATAAGTGAAGAATCTTATGAGATTGTCAAATATACATTTGTATGAACATAAAAATTATGATTAATATATATATAATATCATATTATTATTTATATTGTTTTTGTTGTGTGTTATTATTTAGATAAGAGAGGTGAATGTTATGTTAACATTTATAAGAAAGGTTTACCATAACAGAAAGAAAGAATATCATTTACTACTTATCATTCTTATATTTCTTTCTGCATTTGAGTTTAGTTTTCTGGCAATGTATGATGCTTTTACACATTTTGAGTTTCCGATTGAAACAAGAGCATCACTCAATGCTATACCCGCTTTACCTGCATTCATTGCCTTTATTTTGAGTGCTTTTGTCACAAAATATTTCATTATCAATAAAAAACAAGAATTTTCTATTCTCTTATTATCAGGAAGGTCACCTAAAGATTTATTTACTTACCTTATGATTCAATTTGGAGGTCTCACTGCTATAGCCTTTCTTATTGGAATTGCTTTAGGAAATGGTATTATGTATATCATTAATTATACATTATCAGGAACATCATCAGTTCAGATGAACTACCAGGTACCGACAGTTATTCTTTATAACTTCTGTTTTGTTATTTTCACACTTCTTGTTATTCTTGCAATAAGTGCACATCAATTTGTACGTTTAGACACTGATCTTGCAAAATATGTTTCTCATAAATCTGTTTTAGCTAAACCACCATATAAACCTCAAATGAGTGCAATTCATAAAAAGAAGACACCTATTTTTTCAATCATTATTTCCTGTTTTATTGTCTTTTTAACAGTGCAATCGTTATTTCAATTAATGAATTCTGATTTATCATTTCAAAATCTCTTAATGTCATTTGTTTATGCATTAGCTGGCATTATTTTAATAGTTAATACAACGATTCCACTTATATATGATTTAATGCATAATTCAATACTATTAAAACACCCTATTTTGATGAATGGTCTATCACATTTCAGTGAATTTTCAAGAGTTATGGCAACATTAATGAATTTAAATGTCTGTATTATTCCTATTATTATCTTCTTATTATTTTTCTCATCATATAACCCTGTAGTTGCAGCCATTGTTTTTCCATGTTTTTTGATGACAATTATCATGATTGGTTTATGTTTTCTACTCCGATTCACTATATATGATCATGAACAAAGAATGCCATTAGCCACTTATTATGCTATTGGTTATAGTCCCCAAAAATTAAAATTAATTTTAATCATTAAGAATTTGCTTTTTCTGATATTAGTTATAATTATTCCATTTCTTTTTTTAGGTGAACTCTTATATAAGTCATATTTAGAAAATTTATTAAGTATTTCAACAATTATAGGCATTGCTGTTTCTTATTTCTGTATTTATATGGCTATTATGATATATATTTTTATAAAAGAAAGAATAACTTTAAAGGAGGTTACGAATAATGTCAAATATCTTAATAGAGGCCAATAATATTACAAAGGTTTATGACCCAGATATATTTTTGAAACGTGGTAAAAATATTTATGCATTAGATAATGTAAATTTTGTTTTAGATGAAGGTGATTTTATTTGTATTATGGGACCTTCTGGTTCTGGAAAAAGCACACTTCTTAATTGTTTATCTACACTTGATAAAATATCAAGTGGAAGTATCAGAATCATGAACAAGGATATTTCAACACTTAATAAAAATGAATTATGTCAATTTAGATATGAGTATTTAGGTTTTGTATTTCAGGATCATAATCTCATTTCCTATCTTTCAGTTTTTGACAATATTGCATCACCTGCAATGTTGGCTAAAGAAAATCCAAAAACACTTCAAAATAGAGTTGTTGAAATTGCTCGAGACTTAGAAATAGAAGATTTACTTGATAAATTCCCTAATGAATGTTCAGGTGGAGAATGTCAAAGAATTGCTATTGCCCGTGCATTAATTAATCAACCTAAAATTCTTGTTTGTGATGAACCAACTGGTAATCTAGACTCCAAGAACTCGCATAAAGTTCTCAAAATTTTATCTCATTTAAATCAAACTGGGACAACGATTCTTCTTGTTACTCATGATGCAATGATCGCAAGCTATGCAAAGACAATGATGTATCTTTATGATGGTGGTATTCAAACAGTCATTCATAAACATCAAGATACTCAGATTGAATTCTTTAAAAATATTAATAGTATTACTACACAAGATAGCTTATTAAAAGAATTTTCTCAAGATGTTTTGCCAGAAAATGATTTACAAGAAACTTATGAAGAAGATGCAATTCCAGCAATAGCTATTCAGGATACAAAAAAAGAATTTGTTTCTCGTCAAAGTTTTTATATTATTATAGATGGTCAACCTTATGATAAAGATCGTGAAAGACATAATACACCTCTTCATATCAATGGAACAATTGTGAGATATCGCAATCAAAAAAATGATGATATCCAATTTGATTTATCTTCAGTACAAGAAATCAGTCTTAATTTAAAAGCACGCTTTGTCAACTTTGGATTATTTAGTCAATATACATTTTCAGTATTGGTTGATCTTAAAACTGCTGAAGGTACGTATTTATGGAAAGCCAAAAATCAGGATGATTTCATAAACATTATTCAATATTTTCATCAATTACAGATTCCTATTGATGATCCTAGAAAAATCGAAGAAGCTTACAAGAAATATCCAAAAGAATATGAACGTACTAAATACTTTCAAAGAACTCATAAAGATTTAATAAAGTATGGTGAAGCAGAAAGTATTAATGGTGTATCTGCAACTAAATTTAAATAATACCTTTAGAAAAAGACATATTCAATGATATGTCTTTTCATATACTAGAGATAAAAATTATCATTAAATGATTTAATCATGTCATTTACTTAATAGCAAGGTTTCTCATAATAATTCAAGCCATGTTACTTAAACAATACTATCAACAATATCTTCAAAATTTATAGATTTTTTAGAAACTGCTTCATCACTAAATATCCCTACAGTATCCATAATATTTTATTCTGCTTTTATTTTCTTCATGACTCTACTGTAACAGATAGCTATAACAACTCCTTTAGCAATACTTGATATAGAAATAGACCACCAAATTCCATTAAGTGCTAAGAAGGTTGTTGATAAAATCATAACAAGAGGTATTCTTGCCACTGTGAGTACAATGGATACTGAGGAAGGGATAAAGGTTTTTCCAAGCCCATTTAACGCTCCTGCTAAAGTACTTTCTATACACATAAACAATTGTGAAAAAGCGAGTATTTGTAAATAATCTATACCTAAAGGTATAACATCTTTTTCACTAATAAAAATTTGGAATATAAACTGTGGAAATATAAGTAACACAAGCGTTGTAAAAACACCCCATATCATGCAAGTCTTAAGGGCTGAAAAAGTTCCTTTTTTAACTCTTTCTATATTTTCTGCACCATAATTTTGTGCCACAAAGGCATTCAATGCATTTCCAAAGCCTTCTGCACTCATCCAAGATATAGATTCTATCTGCGATCCTACCTTTTGCACTGCAATTGCTACATCCCCATATCCTGCAATGAATCTAGCAATAACCATTGAAATGAAAGTAAAACACATACTTTGTATACCTGTTGGAAATCCTATTTTAATAATCTTCATAAATATAGAGGATGTATTTTTTTGCATGACTCTCATCTCATCAAATAGTATTTTATCTTTTTTAGCATAGTATAACATCAATATCAACACAATTGCCTGGGCAATAACTGTTGCTATAGCAGCTCCCATAACACCCATATGAAGTCCAAATATTAATAATGGATCTAAGACAATATTAATAACCAATCCAATAGCAGTCGCAACAAATGGATGATGACTATTTCCAATAGCAGTCATCAAACTTGTAAATATCTGATTAACAAAATTAATAACAACAAACCCACAAGTAATAATTAGATATATTTCTGCATCTTTAATAACATCAGGTGATGTCAAATGAAAAAATCCTATCATCTGACTATGAAATAATAATGTAATCATTCCATAAATAACTCCAAAAATGATTCCTAACTGAATAGTAGCAGAAGCATATTGAGCAGCATCTTTTTTATTCTGTGAGCCAATTGATTGACCAACACGAACTTGTCCACCCATCTTTGCAAGTGTACTGATACCATTAGATAACCACATATACATCCCAGCACTACCAACAGCAGCAACTGCATTAGCACCGATTCTTCCAATCCAAATCATATCTGTTAAATTGTAAGCCATTTGAATTAAGGATGTTCCCATAATTGGTAATGCTAATTTCATTAAGCTTGAAAATATTGGTCCCTCTAATAAATTAATCTTCTTCTCCATAATATCTCCCTGTAAACAAAAAGATAGATACCTCTATCTTTAGTCTTCTTCAATAACTCCCATAATTTCTAATATTCTATTTAAATCCTTTGTATCAGAATATTTAATTGTAATCGTATTATCATCTACTTTAATTTTTGTACGATATTTTTTTCTTAATAATCCTTCTACATAAACATATTCTTTAGGCTTCTCCTCTTTAGGCTTCGCTTTTCTTGCATCCTGAAGTTTGATACCTTTCACAATATCTTCAACTTCTCTAACAGACAATTCGTTATCAATTGCTTTTTGAGCAACTTCTAAAGCTTTCTTTTCATCTATTGTAATCAATGGTTTAATATGACCCATTGTTAATGTACCTTCTAAAACATAATCTTGTAACTTTTTAGGCATTTTTAAAAGTCTTACTGTGTTTGCAATATGAGCTCTTGATTTTCCAACACGTTTTGATAATTCTTCTTGTGTCAGCTTCAATTTCTTCATCATAGACTGATATGCTTGAGCTTCTTCAATTGCATTTAAGTCTTCTCTTTGAATATTTTCTAATAATGCAATCTCCATCATTTGCTGATCCGAAAAATCAACTATAATAGCTGGAACTTCCTCTAAACCAACAATAGATGCTGCTCTAAAACGTCTTTCTCCAGCAACAATTTCATAGCCCTGAACAGATTCTTTCAAAATAATTGGCTGGAAAATTCCATGTTCTTTGATTGAAACAGCTAACTCATTTAACTTTTCTTCATCAAAATGCTTTCTAGGCTGATATGGATTAGGTCTAATATCTTTTAACTTAACTTCTACCTGGGATAACTGTGGGGCTTTTTTCTCAATAGCACTAATGACTGATTGTAAATCTCCACCTTGTGATGCCTCTCCAAAAATAGCATCCAATCCTTTTCCTAACTTCTTTGTTTTTTTACTTGCTGGCATTACGTTTCACCACTTCCTTAGCTAATTTTGCATATGCTTTTGCACCTTCAGATGTATTATCATAATCAAAGATATTTAATCCTTCAGATGGTGCTTCTGATAATTTAATATTTCTAGGAATGACAACATCATAGACTTTTTCTCTAAAGTATTTTCTCACTTCCTGAGAAACTTCGATACCTAAATTTGTACGTGAATCTAACATTGTTAAAAGAACACCCTCAATAGTTAATTTCTCATTAAAAACTTTTTGTGTTAATAAAATAGTATTAAGTAATTGTGTTAATCCTTCCAATGCATAATATTCACATTGAACTGGTATCAATACTGCATCTGAGGCTGTCAAAGCATTTGTATTTAATAGTCCCAACGCAGGGGGACAATCAATAATTACAAAGTCATAGCGTTCTTTCACTGTTTCCAATGCATTTCTAATTCTTTGTTCTCTACCTGATTTTACTTGTGATAGTTCAATTTCAACACCTGCCAAATCTATATTAGCAGGAACTATATCTAAATTTTTTACATCTGTAGAAATAATAATGTCTTTTAATGGTGTACTTTGTGTAATTGCATCATACACTGTTAATGATAACGATGAACGATCTACACCTATTCCTTGTGTAGCATTTGCTTGAGGATCAATATCAACCAATAGCACTTTCTTTCCCATATACGCAAGCGCAGCACTTAAATTAACACTTGTTGTTGTTTTTCCAACGCCACCTTTTTGATTTGTGACTGCTATAACCTTTGACATTTATATTTCCTCCTCTAATAATTATGCGTAACTATTTTAACATAGCCTTTCTCTTTTTTATACCTATTTTTTCACCCATAAGAACTCTTGTTTCATCATGATGACTAGAATTTCTAATAATGTCTTCATCAACATCTATAATATCCTTTTTAAGTAGGACAACGATTGTTGAACCACCAAATTCAAAATAACCTTTTTCTTGCCCCTTTTGGAAACTTTGTAAATCGTGATTCACAATCTTACCAACCATCATTGCTCCCACTTCCATATAAATAACATCATTAAAATGATCTGTATGCAATACAGAATATGAGCGTGAATTACGTTTATATATTGGATAATAATCATTTGCAATTGGATTAACTGTATGGAAAATCCCTTGAATATAACAATCCTTTTCTTTTGTTCCTGAATCAACAAAACAGTATCGATGATAATCATCAACTGTTAATCTAAAGATTAAACAGATGCCTCCATGATATTGTTTCGCTAATTCTACATTTTGTAATAAGTCTTCTAAACTATAGAGAGAATCTTTTATTTTTAATTGAATATTTTCAGTAATTGGATAGTATGTAAGTTTTGAATCAGCAGGTGCTATAAAAATATTTTCTTCTAATCGAATTTGTCTTTGACCTTCAATAATATGTCTTGTAAAAAAATCATTATAACTGCTATATTCCTTTTGAACATATTGACTCATATCAATGTGATTGTTATGAATAAATGGCTGAATTTTACGTTTTGAAAAAGAACTATTCATATACATCCCACCAATATGGGTAATAAAAGGAAGGGTTAGCACTTTGAGCACACATCTTCCTAAAAAATGACTATATAATAATTTTAAGAGATTATTCTGGCCCTGATCAACAATGACCTCTTGACCATTTCTATCATAAATTTTCATTATACAAACATCAATCCTATAAAAATGAGAAATCCTACAAAAGCCATTCCTATAATACCTTTTAATCCTGGTTTAATCACCTTAAAATCAACAACAAAAGCAATAGCCACAAGTGCCATACACCATCCATATATGCTATATGTTAACAAAGGACTCAAAAATCCCTTTAACAAGTAAATTGCTGGAAAAATTAAAGAAGCACTTGTTACAGGTAGTCCTTGATAATATTTACGTTTTTCAGTTGTTTCTTTTTGTCTCATTTCCTCGACAACATTAAAATATCCAAGTCGACTCACTGCACAAATAGCATAGATACCAAATATAATTCCCCATAACCAGCCAGTAAGTCCCATTGTATAACCAATGATTGCTGGAAAGATACCAAAACTAAACATATCAACAAGTGAATCTATTTGTATACCAAACTTCTTTTCTGCTTCAGTTCTACCTTTTTTGGTACGAGCAACCATTCCATCGAATGAGTCAAAAGCTCCACATAATAACAAACATGTGAGAGCAGCAACAGTTTCTCCCTGAAATGCCAAATGTGTCCCAAATAAAGCACTGATTAGACTTAAATACGTTAATATAACCGTATAATTATAATAACCAATCATATTCTTCTCCCAATTTCTAGTTTAACGTCTGTATTATAGCATACTTCTACATTTTTTTATAGCCCTTTTATCAAATCACAAAAATTACCTTTTCTTTTGTTCTTGATTGTATCCAAAACTCAATATTTCATGATAAAATGGTAAATTATGACTTTATAGATTCAAAAAATTCTTATATTTAATAACATCTTGATTCTTTTCTTCTTCAATACATTTTCAAAGATTTTTTTCTATATAAGAAATATAATATCCAATTTATAACACTACAAATAAATAAAAACTAAAATATAATTCTAGCCAGTTGTTAATGCAATAATCTATTTATTCCTACAATATTATATATTTCACGACTATCCATTCGATATAAACTATCCAGTAATAAGAAAAATAATGGCAAAGTTATATATGCCATTATTTAAAAGACAATCAAATTTATTAGATGAATTCTACACATCTACATATCAATTTGAATTCCACTCGATATTCTTTTATTTACTTTCTCTTTCATCTTTGCTATAGAAATTTGAATACCTTCATAACCATTAAGACCATGTTTCTTTGCAAGTTCTTCTGTATAATCTTTTAATCTATAAACAGTAAAATTTTGTCTTGTTCCATAAGCATCTTTTAAGTTAGTAATTTCATAATGATTAACCAAAGGTGTTAAAACTACATTTTCAATAGAACAACGATTATCTTCTTTCTTTAAGTCAAAAGATATCATACCTTCCAATTGTGTTTCTTCTTCCATCATACCACTTACAAAGTTACCTAAACTATATGCAACTAATGTCTTATGACCATCTTTGCCTTCTACCCATTCTACTGGTTGTAAAGTATGTGAATGAGTTCCTAAGATAACATCCACTCCTAAATCAGCAAATAATTTTGCATATTTCTTTTGAAAAGCATCTGGTTCTGTATCGTATTCATTTCCCCAATGGCATGACACAACAACAAAATCACTAATTTCTTTTGCATTCTCTACATCTTTTTTAATAACGTCTTCATCAAAAAGATTCATACAATACGAATTTGGCATTTTGTGACCATTTGTTAATTGATTATACGATAACAGAGCAATCTTAATTCCATTTTGTTCAACAACAGTAATATCATCTCTTTTTTCTTGAGATTCATATAAACCTATGTATTTCATATTCTTATATTGCTGGAAAACTTTAATAGAATTTAATATAGCATCTCCACCCTTGTCTAATGAATGATTTGTTGCACCATTCACAATATCAAAACCAACATCCTGTAAATTCTTTGCCATAATATCAGGTGTATTAAAATTAGGATATCCTGAAGCTTTACCTCCACCTAAAATTGTTTCCTGATTCACAAATGCCAGATCACTCTTTTCAATGAATGGCTTGATATTTGTATAATAAGGGCTAAAATCATAACCATTATCAGTCTTGGCTTTATCTAACAATAACTGATGCATAAGATTATCTCCAACTGCTGTAAATGAGACTTTATTTTCTTTTGTTACAGGTGTGTCTTTTGTTGTATCTTTTGGGGCTGAACAGCCTACAATCAATAACATTGCTACTATTAATTTAATTATTTTCATATAAACTCCTTATCTGGTTGTGCTCCCAAATCCTCCATTACGCAACTCTGATACATCATCATCTTCAACAATACCATATTGCATAAAAATTCCTTGAGCGATACCTTGTCCTTTTTTGACATCTACAATTTTTCCTTCATTAGAATCATTTGTTATTTTAATGAAAATATGACCTTCATTATCAGAATAAAAATAATCACTATCAATAACTCCAACTGTATTATTAAGCTGTAAACGATATTTAAATCCTAATCCACTTCTTGGATAGATCATAAGAACCCATCTCTCATTCATTTCACAACGTATACCTGTTGGTATTTTTAATGTTTCTCCAGGTTTAAGATAAACATCAATAGGAGTATAAAAATCATACCCTGCTGATCCTTTCGTTGCTCTTTTGGGTAACTTCAATTCATTATAAATATTATGAATTATTTCTTTTGAAGCATTAGCATTATAATCTAAGAAACCTTCTTCAAATTGCTCATATGAGACTTTATAAAACTTTGCTGTATCCATAACTCCTCCTATTGTTTGTAATATTCCTCTAAAGTTAAATTCTGATCATGTAATTTTGTTGCTAAATCTATACCAACATAACGAATATGCCATGGTTCGTATCCATAATTTGTAATAGCAACCTTATCTTTCTTATATCTTAAGGTAAATCCATATTTATAAGCATCACTGATTATAAACTTACCAATTGCGCTATCAGCAACTTTTTCACTTAAACGATCTCCTTGAGTTGTGTATGAAACATCAATTGCTAAACCTAATTGATGCTCACTTCTTCCTGGATAAGCACTATATTGAGATGCATATTCCTCACCATAAACTTTCACTTGATTATTCCAATATAAGGTTTGAGTTGCGTTTGTACGATATCCAGATATAGAATAAATATCGATACCTTTTGCTTTTGCAGCATTATAAAATTTTGTATAAGCCTCATTTGCTTCTTTTCTTAATTTCTGATTAGCATTATCAATAACTGGTTCTAAATCATCTGGAGTCCATCCTTCTGGAATCTGATGTAATTTATTCACAAGAACTGTTACATCTTCTGGATTATCAACTGTATCTGCTTTTACACCTAACGGACTAAAGATTCCATTTTGAAAGTATTTTACAACATCTACCAATAATGTTTGTTTGCTTTCATTGCCACTTTCATCCTTAACAGTGTATTGAACTTCATATTGACCAGTCTTTGAAGTGTCAATTTCATTATATTGAACTGCTGAAATTAAATCTCCATCAACTTCATCAATTGCTTTTTGAATATAAGATTGATAATCAACTTGTGAATTCACTCCAACCTGTACTCTTGTTTTTGTTAATTCTAATGCTGGTGCTGTTTTATCTTCTTCTTTTACTATAGAACAACCAGTTAAACATAATGCACCAATCATTGTTAGTAAAGCTATCTTTTTCATTTTTCTATCTCCTTCTAGCGAACACCGCCACCGCCTCCACCTGAGAAGCCTCCTCCGCCTCCTCCAAATGAAGAACCACCACCAAATCCACCAGATCTGGCAGCCTCAGCCTGAGCATGTGCTGATGCTGAAGCACGCATACTATTATAAGCAAACATATGAACCATATGCATTGTATAAATCGTATCAAGATTTGATTGTTCATTGAATGTTGGACACATTTTTCCAAGTTGTTCTTGAACTTTGTCCGCAATACCTAATATAGATGCAAAGATTAAATATTCTTCCCATAATTTGACCTCTATCACTTCTTTTTCATCTATTAAACTCATCTCTTGCAAGAATTTCTTTAAACCTATAATATGCTCCATTTCCTCACGTACTGATGCATCAAAAACATCTGTATTATGAGAGATTTTCATACCCATAAATTGAGTATAGGTTGTTTCTAACTTTAATAAACCCTTTTCGCGATATTCACTTTCAATATTCGTTTCAATCTCTTCAAACCAATGATCAATCTCTTCATAATGAGATTGACACCACTGATCAAATTCTTTTGTTTCCAGTTTTCTATTAGATCCAGCTGCATTTCTAAAAAATCCCAATAGTTTCAATTCTAAAGGATGATCTAGAAGAATTTCTTTATCTAAATCAATTGAAAAACCTTCTTTTTTCAAGAATATCATATGTGTTTCTTCAGTCTTTTCAAATTCAATAAAGCCACTACGAATCCATTTTAACAATACAGCTGAAATCATTCCGCCTTTATCACTATCGCTAATCAGTCCAATTTTCTTGGCTAGGTAATAAAACTTAAAAATATCTTTTTGACAAGGAATATCTCTAAACATATTCACATTGTTGATATCAAGTGGTATTTGATCACTAAACGTAAATTTTTCTTTTTTACTTGATTTAGCCAAAAATGAAACAATGACAATAAAACCTATAATGCAAAAAATAACAAACCCAGGGATAAATATACTCAAATATCCATTATTTGAATTTCCATAACTGTCATAGGTAAATGAATTATAATATCCATTATTTTGACTATAATCATTATCATTATAGTCGCTGCCTTGTTTAGCATCAGCTAAAACATCCTGAAAATCTTCACCCTTATCATATGCCTTTGTAAAAGTTCCATTATCAATACGCATTAAGAGTTGCATTTTAGCACCTTCTGGAACACTTCCATCAGATTCCATAATGACTTTTCCATCTTCAAATGATACTTTTCCATTATAACCAAACGCCCATATAGAAGCATTATTCTCATTAAATTCATATGGTGAAGAAAGAGTAATTTTTGCTTGTCTTGGCTCTAATTCCATTTCAGAGAAAAATGCATAATTAATACCTTGATCATTCGTATATTGATTTACAAAATAAGAGACATCATATTCAAACGTATACGTTCTGTTGCCATATTCACCAACACCAAAACACAGTTCATAGCCATCCGCCTTTGTAACAAGTCCACACTTACCATTTTTCTCAGTACGACTGGCATTAACATCCCATTCACCAATATTGCGATAAACAAGACCATTTTCATCTTTGACCTGTAAATTTGAAATCTGTGATGCTCCCATATTATCAAAGACTTTATAAACTTCTGTTCCCTCATTAACATTCATATCCCATATTTCTTGTATATGTGCACTCCCATCCTCATTAATATAGGCATTGACAACCATATCATTTAAATCCACACTGCTAGCAGCAACTGGACTTATAGAAAAGAGGCAACTGAGAAAAAGAGAAAATATGATACATATTTTCTTTTTCATTTTAGAATTTAACCTCTGGTGCTTGCTTATCAGCCTCATCAACTTCAAAGAATGTTGCTGGCTTAAATCCAAACATATTCGCCACAATAACTGAAGGGAACATTTCAATTTTGTTTTGATATGCATAAACAGAATCGTTATAAAACTGTCTTGCATAAGTAATTTTATCTTCTGTATCTCTTAATTCATTTTGTAATTGAATAAAATTTGTATTAGCTTTTAAATCTGGATAAGCTTCACTTAACATCATTAATTTATTTAATGCCTGTGTTAATTCACCAGCTGCTTTCATCTGATCCTCTGGCAAAGAAGCACTCACATAAGTATTTCTTGCTTTAATAACATGATCCAATGTCTCTTGCTCATGCTTAGCATATCCTTTCACTGTTTCTACCAAATTAGGAATTAAATCAGCACGTCTCTTTAAGACAACATCAATTTGTGCCCAATTTGTTTTCACTTTATTTCTTAATCCTGTGAGAGAATTATATGTCATTCCCACATATAAAACCAACACAACGATAATACCTACAATAATCCATATCATAATGATAACCTCCTTATGTTATTATTATAGACTATCTTGCCACAAAATTCCTTAATTTCTCATTAATTTCTACTATTTCATAAAATTATAGTTTATATTGCAATGACATATGTTGACAAATCATCAATCAAGATATACATTTGGTATATAAGAAACAATAATAAAGAACTTTAAGAATAGGAGGAATCTGCATGAAAAAGAAAAAAATTTTATTCATTATACCTATATTTGGTCTCATATTTATAAGTATTGTATTCTTTTGTGATTATACTGGTATGTTTAAGACTGATCCTGATGAGCAGTATGCTTATAAAACAGTTCGCACCATTCAAAATGAATGGAAAATTCAAATAGATGGTTCCCCAGAACTGATTGATTATAAAATATCAGATATGAGTTTTAGAGGCGATTCTGAAAAGTTCTTTGTCCTCAAATTAAAGAATGAAAACCAAATTCAAACAATAAAAATGAATCGTATTCAAGACACTGATCTTGAAAATGCTTTTATCCAGGCAACACAATCAGGAAAAGGCTATGATAAAATGCCTGATTTTACACAAGAATACACTTGGAAAAAAATTGATAAAGATAATGATTCTTTATTTATTATTTATTCTCCTCAAGAATTGAAACTCTATTTGCTTGAAAGTCGTATATAACGTTATTATAAAGGAAAAGGACATTCATTTGTCCTTTTCCTATTTATGTGAGTTTTGTTATATCTACTAATGAAGTATCTCCTTGTTGACGAATCTGTAGACAGTGGATTAATGCTTGAGCAGTATCTAATGATGTATAAATAGGAATTCCTGCTTCAACTGCAAATCTTCTAATCATAAATCCATCTTTTAAATTATTATTTCTGGTTGGGATATCAATAATAAGATCGACTGTATCTGTTAACATTAAATCAAAGATTGTATCAGCTGGATCATTAATTCTATTGACCAATTGAACTGGAATATCATGCTGTTTTAAGAATTGATATGTTCCTTTTGTTGCATATATGTCATATCCAAATTGATAATATTCTTTAGCAATTGGCAAGAATTCATCTTTTGCACTATCTTTAATTGTACAAATAATATTCTTTTTCTTAGGTAATTGTATTCCAGTTCCAATAAAGGCTTTATAGATGGCTTCATCATAATCTGTCGAAATTCCTAGTACTTCACCAGTAGACTTCATTTCAGGTCCTAGACTTATTTCAGCACCTTTAATTTTTTCAAAGGAAAAAACTGGCATCTTAATAGCAATTGTATCTTTTTCAGGTGCTAAGCCATATTTATAACCTTGGTCTTTGATTGATTTTCCCATAATCACATGAGTCGCAATATCTACAACGGGAATATCTGTTACTTTAGAAATATAAGGAATTGTACGAGACGACCTTGGATTGACTTCAATAACATAAACTTGATCTTCATAAACAATAAATTGAATATTAATCAATCCAATAACATGCAGAGCTTCAGCAAGCCTTTTCGTGTAATCAACTATAATCTCCTTAATTTCAGATTTAATCTTTTGTGTTGGATAAACAGAAATACTATCGCCACTATGAACACCAGCACGTTCAACATGTTCCATAATTCCAGGAATAAGGATACCATTTTCATCACATATGGCATCGACCTCAACTTCCTTACCAGCCAGGTACTTATCAATTAAGATAGGATGTTCTTGATATTGACGATTAATAATACCCATAAATTTCTTTACATCACCATCATTTAAAGCAATTTCCATACCTGCTCCACCTAAAACATATGATGGTCTTACTAAGACAGGATAGCCTAAGCGCTGAGCAGTTTCAATTGCTTCTTCAATTGTAAAAACTGTTGAACCTTTTGGACGATCAATTCCACATTTTTCTAAAATTTCATCAAATCTTTCTCTGTCTTCAGCAGCATCTACATCAGCAGCAGATGTTCCTAAGATTTTTACTCCCATTTCCATTAAAGCCTTTGTTAATTGTATTGCTGTTTGTCCACCAAATTGAACAATAGCACCATCTGGCTTTTCAATGTCAATAATACTTTCAATATCTTCTGGGGTTAATGGTTCAAAATATAATCTATCTGCTATATCAAAATCTGTAGAAACTGTTTCTGGATTATTATTCACAATAATCGTTTCATATCCAGCAGCTTTAAGTGCCCATACACAATGGACTGAACAATAATCAAACTCTATCCCCTGACCAATACGGATGGGTCCTGACCCCAATACCATAATTTTCTTTTTATCATTTTGGGGATTCACTTCATTATAACCACCATGAACAGAATAATAGTATGGTGTAGATGCATCAAATTCAGCAGCACATGTGTCAACTGTTTTGTAGGCCGCTGTTATATGCTGAGTTTTTCTCATTTCATGAATTTCTTTTTCACTTTTTCCTGTATACTTAGCAATAACTCTATCCGGAAATTCTAAGCGTTTGGCTAGCTTTAATAACTCAACTGTGAGCTCTTGTGTTTTTAATTGCTGTTCAACCTCAATAAGATGCTGAATTTTATCAATAAACCAAAGATCAATTTTTGTAATCTCGTGAATATCTTTCGCAGCAATTTCTTTTCTAAGAGCTTGTGCTACTACAAAGATTCTTTGGTCATCAACATCTTTTAACTTATGAATGAGTTCTTCTTTTTGAAGATTTTCTAATTCCGGAATAAACAGATCATATACATTTTGTTCAAGAGAACGAATAGCTTTCATAAGTGCACCTTCAAAATTATTACAGATGCTCATAACCTCACCAGTTGCTTTCATCTGTGTCCCTAATTCTCTAGATGCACCTACAAACTTATCAAATGGCCACTTTGGAATTTTGCAAACAATATAATCTAAAGTTGGTTCATAGGAAGCAAATGTCTTTCCAGTGACAACATTGACAATTTCATCTAAAGTATACCCTAAAGCAATTTTGGCTGCTAATTTTGCAATTGGATACCCTGTTGCTTTAGAGGCTAAAGCAGATGAACGCGAAACGCGTGGATTGACCTCAATAACACAATATTCAAAACTATCAGGATTTAATGCATATTGAACATTACATCCCCCTTGGATATCTAATGCAGTAATAATATTGAAAGCTGAGCTTCTTAACATCTGATATTCCTTATCACTCAGTGTTTGACTTGGTGCCACAACAATACTATCTCCAGTATGTACTCCAACAGGATCTAAGTTTTCCATGTTACATACTGTAATACAATTGCCTGCACTATCACGCATAACCTCATATTCGATTTCTTTCCACCCAGCAATACAACGTTCAATTAAACATTGGTTGACACGTGACAATCGCAAACCATTGGAACAAATGTCATGTAATTCTTTTTCATTTGCAGCAATACCACCACCTGTTCCTCCCAATGTATAAGCAGGTCTGACAACAACAGGATAACCAATTTTATCTGCAAAAACAATCGCATCATCAACATGATTTACTACAATAGATGCAGCACAAGGTTCATTGATTGTTTCCATCAATGTTTTAAATTCCAATCTATCCTCTGCTAATTTAATTGTTCTTGTGGACGTTCCAATAGTCTCAACATGATGTTCCTTTAAGAACCCTTCATCAGCTAACGCCATTGCAATATTTAAAGCATTTTGTCCTCCCAATGTTGGTAAAATACTATCAGGTTTTTCTTTCTTAATTAAGTTTTTAACTACTGGCAATGTCAATGGCTCTATATAAACTTTATCAGCAATATCTTTATCTGTCATAATTGTTGCTGGATTAGAATTGATTAAAACAACTTCAACGCCTTCTTCTTTCAATGCTCGACATGCTTGTGTTCCTGCATAGTCAAACTCAGCAGCCTGACCAATAATAATTGGTCCAGAACCAATGACTAAAACTTTTTTGATATCTTTATTCTTAGGCATGATTCTTATCCTCCATCATTTTCATAAATTCATCAAATAAATAACTTGTATCCAATGGTCCAGCACATGCTTCAGGATGAAATTGCACAGTTTTAATATTCTTATGAATATACTCTATCCCCTCAATCGTTTGATCATTCACATTACGAAACCATGGTTTAGCGATATAACTATCAATCGTCTCATCTTTCACGACATAATTATGATTCTGTGTAGAAATATAGACACGTCCAGTTGATAAATCTTTGACTGGATGATTTGCTCCATGATGTCCATATTTCAATTTCTCTGTTTGAAATCCATTAGCCAGTGCCATTAACTGATGACCCAAACATATAGCAAAAATCGGTATTCCACTCTTCATTAATATCTTAATTTGATTAATAATATCAACACATTCACTAGGATCACCAGGACCATTAGATAACATAATACCATCATAACCTTCCTTTAAAATATCAGCAGCTGAAGTTGTAGCAGGATAAACTGTCACTATACAATCTCTCTTGACCAATTCTTTTGCAATATTCTTTTTAGCACCAAAATCATAAAGGGCTACCTTCTTTTTACCAATGCCTATTGTATACGGTTTTTGACAAGTTGTTTTTAAAACCTCACCAGTCACTTGAAACGCTTTTATTTTTTCTATAATATCTTCTCGATTTTCATAATAGGTTGTTGTAATCATACCATTCATACAACCTTGATTTCTTATCATCTTTGTCAGATATCTTGTATCAATACCCTGAATTCCTGGAATATCATTTTGAATACAATATTCCTCTAAATCCATATTCTTTCTAAAATGACTTCCTACTCTTGCAAGTTCATTGACTATTAATCCTTGTATATATGGTTGAGAAGATTCCTGATCTTCTAAACATACACCATAATTTCCAATCAACGGATATGTCATAACAACGCTTTGTCCTGCATAAGACGGATCACTTAAAACCTCTAAATAACCTGTCATAGATGTATTAAATACAAATTCACTAATGATTTCTCTTTGCGCTCCAAAACTCTCACCTTCAAAAATATGACCATCTTCTAAAATTAAATATGCTTTCATAGTGCCTCCTTATGTTACAAAAAAACATATCAAATATAATGATATGTTTTTAATAAATATAAAAATGAGAAAAGTGATTGATGACATATTTTGTTATTAACAATTTTATAAAAATTCACCATACTTCTCATTCCTTTCTTTTTTCTTTATACAGTATAGTTAAATTTATATAAATATGCAAGAACTTTTTATAATTTTTTATTATTATGTTATTATTTTATTACAAACATTGGAAATATATTTATTATACCAAACATATTGACAAGTAAACTTGTCATGATATAATAGATATGTAAAGAAAACTTGTCAATGATGGAGATGATAATATGCAAAAAGATGAGATTCTTGAAAAGGCAAAAAAGAAAAATGAAAATGATCTTGATGAAATGGAGATGCAAATAATGTTAAAAGCTAATCAGTTTGCTGTCATTTCAAGTTTTATCATTTGTATTGTTCTCATGGTTATTAAAATACTAGCAAATCAGCCTTATTATGATGTTTATGGTATTGTTTGTATGATTATGTGTTGCCAAAATCTTTATTTTGGTTTAAAAACCCATAAAAGAACACATATTGTTTTAGGTATTGGTTGGGGTCTTCTCACAATACTTATTATTGGAACTTATATTATTGATGTACTTGGTTAGGACATGATAAATATCCAATAGTGGAAAAATGAAGGAGAACTCTTTATTGAAAGACTTTATATCGATGAGGCTTGTTGGTATATATAGTCATGTCATTTTTATGATCTTAAGAGGACGTGATTACAGATGTTGTCTTTATCCTCCAATTCATTTTTCTTATTTGTTTTTATGGAATGAGTGGATATTTTAAAATCGATAGAACTTGTACACTGAATTTTATCGGCTTAATGATTTATAAAATAAGCTTATGATATGTTAGGATGGGATAAGATAAAATGAATGATCAATTAATTCTTAGAAATAATTTAAAAGAGGCACGTCATGAAAAGAATATCTCGCAAACAGAGCTAGCTAAAATGGTTGGTGTTTCTAGACAAACTATCAGTTCAATTGAGACTGGGCAATTTAACCCAACTGCCAAATTAGCACTCATATTATGTATTGCTTTAGATAAAACATTTGAAGAATTATTCTACTTTGATTAAAGAGACCAGAAATATAAACATATTCCTTTGATAGAAAGAATAGTGTTTGATTTCTGGTTTTATTGTTGTTGTTGAATTAAACGAATAGAAGCAATGATAATATCAACAATATGTCTAATTGCAAATTTATTATATTTATCTTCATATGAAGGAACTATTAAAGTGTATTTAGGAAATTCAATATTATGATTACAAGTGACTAGCCATGTTTTGACATCAGCATTGACTAAACGTGAAATAATTCTCTTATTTAATTGAAAAATGGTGCCATTTGTACTCAGTATCACTAAAAGATGATCTTCTTTAAATTGATACTCTTTAATAAAATCTGCATCACAAATAACTACAGGTATATACAGGGCGCTTAATTCTACCTGAATCACATTACAAAGTGAACGATTATCTCCTTGAGCATAAAGATAAACTTTTTGACTCCTTAATATATCGTTAATCAAATGATTCAAATTAGAATAATTGATCTTATCACCAACATACATAATTGTTTGCGACATATATTCAGCGAATATCTTGGCATTTTGGGGTAAATCATATTCTTTTGAGAAGAACGCAGGTTTATCTCTAAAGGAATGGCTATAATCGACACAAGCATCTTTAAATTCTAAATAAGATGCAAAGCCAAGATTCTTAGCACATTTTGATATTTGGCCTTTAGAAGTATAACAATCTTTTGCAACTTCTTCTATTGTCATATGAGCAATATCATGAATATTGGACTTTATATATGCACAAAACACATACATTGTCGTATAAGATTCAACACTATTCAGGACTTCATTGAGTTTATCAATAATCATATATTCATCCCCTTACTTCTCTTTCTTTCATTATACACGAAAAACTCTTACTCATACATAGCAAGAGTCAATCGTTTGTACATTCATCAATCTAGGTCTTCCCCATGAGACGAGATGACTTTTTGATACCAGTAGAAAGAGTCTTTCTTATATCTCTTCATTGTTCCCTTTCCATAATCATCACTATCTACATAGATATAACCATAACGTTTACTACGTTCTGATGTTCCGGCACTGACAATATCAATGCATCCCCATGATGTATAACCAATCACTTTTACGCCTTCATCAATACATATTTTCATTTGGTGAATATGTTCCTTTAAGTATTTGATACGATAATCATCATGGACTTTTTTATCAGTTGTAAGTGTATCATATGTACCTAATCCATTTTCTGAAATAATAATTGGTTTATGATAACGATCCCATACTTCATTAATCGCAATTCTTAATCCAATTGGATCAATTTGAAATCCCCAATCAGTCACTTCTAGATTATCATTACGTACTTTTCTTGGATGAAATTCATCAATAATTTCATTGTCTGGAACAAAAGCAACTAAGCCTTCTTCGTTTTCAGGCGATGCACAAGTACATAAAGAATAATAATAACTAAATGAATTGAAATCTACTGTATTCTCTTTAAGAAGAGTTATATCTTCTGGCTCCATCTTAATATTCACATGATTTTTCTTTAGATATGTCAAAGCATATTCAGGATATCGACCTTTAGATAATATATCTAAGAAAAAGTAATTCACACGATTCGCTGATTGAGCTGCTAAAATATCCTCTGGTTTATTTGTTTTTGGATAATATAATGACATTCCTAACATTGACCCTATTTGAAAATGAGGATTGATTTCTCTTGCTACTTTTGTAGCAACAGCACTTGCAACAAATTGATGATGCAAAGCTTGGAATGTGGCTTGTAATTCACCTTCTGATTTTTCAATAAATATAGCTCCACCTGTATATGGTAAATGTAGTGACATGTTAATTTCATTGAATGGAATCCAATATTTGACTTTATCTTTATAACGTTGAAATACAGTCGTTGCATAATTCTTGAAGAATTGGACTAACTTTCTATTTTCCCATCCATTATATTTTAAGGCAAGATTTAGTGGTGTTTCATAGTGTGATAGAGTCACTAATGGCTCAATGCCATATTTTAAACATTCGTCAAAAACATTATCATAGAAAGCTAATCCCTCTTCATTAGGGGTTTCATCATCACCATTTGGATATATTCTAGGCCAGTTAATAGACATTCTAAAACATTTAAAGCCCATCTCTGCCATTAATGCAATATCTTCTTTATAGTGATGATAGAAATCTACCCCCCACCTTTTCGGATAATATTCATTATCATGTTGCCCTGCTATAATCTCTAGAGCTTCTTCATATGTCACTGTCTCAGTATTTTTACCTTGACTAATCTCTCTTGGTACAAATTTAACCATGTCAGCAGTGCTTAAACCCTTACCACCTTCATTATATGCTCCTTCTAACTGATTAGCGGCTGTAGCACCACCCCATAAAAAATCTTTTGGAAATTGACTCATAACTCTTCTCCTTTACGATTGTTGTGTTTGTTGCTTATTAGCCATTGCAACAAATGGTAAATAGATCAATACACATATGACAAAGACAAGACAGACTGATACTGCCGTTTCCCATGAACCTGAAGCTGATAAGAAAGCTTTAATAGGTTGTGGAGTTGTCCAGCCAACATCTAATGTACCTGGCAATACAAATCCTGTTGAAATCATTAATGCACCTAAACCCATTGAAACAATTGGACTTAATATAAATGGAATCACAAGTATTGGATTTAAGACAATTGGCAGCCCAAAGATAATAGGTTCATTAATACAGAATAAGCCTGGTATGAATCCAATCTTAGCTGTTTTTGTATAATCATCCCTTTTCCAACCCTTCTTGCGAGATAAAATTAAGATAGCAACTATCAATGCAAGTGTATTTCCTGTCCCGCCAATACATCCATAATTTTCAAAAAGTGCAAACCATGTATAAGGATATGGTGATCCAGCAGTTGTTCCAGCTTGTGCAGCATAAGAAATATTAGCAATATTCATTGATGCATAGAGTGTTAGATAAATAGGAGAAACTGTAAATGTTCCATGAATTCCTACAGACCATAAAATCATAGCCATCAAGATTAAGATAAGTGGTGTAAATGGAGTAGCTCCTAAAGATTGAATTGGTGCTTGTAAAGCAGCATAAACCAATGCATTTAACCCAGCAGGTTCAATTAATGAAATACAATAAGAAACAATTGAAGTCAATATAATAAGAATAGCCGAAGGAATTGCAACCATAAATGATTTTGCCACTTCAGGTGGAACTTGTTCAGGCATCTTAATTTGAAGTTTGTCAACCTTTGTTAACTTACTAAAACCATAACCAACTAGTAATCCAGCAATAATGGCTACAAAGATACCATTTGCTCCTAAATAAGAATCAGTTAACATGCCTTCTACTTTAGGTGGATATAACACAAAGAATGATGCCAAAGCTGTAAGCCCAGCTTTTAAGCCATCAACTTTATATTGATTGGCCATATTTCTAGCAATTAAGAAAACGATAAAGACAGCCATTAAATTAATTGTTCCATTCCCTACTGGTGCAAGAACAGCTTGGAAATCATCTAAGTTAGGAATCAATTTCACAAGAAACTGACCAATAAAACCTGTAGAACTTAATAATACAACATTAATACAGACAACGATTGACCCCACAAATGTAAGAGGGAAAATCTGTATAAATGCATCACGGATAGCAATTAGCCCTTTAATACTATTGAGTTTCGTCGCAAAAGGCATAAAATATTTTTCAAAAAAACGATTTAAAGCTTGCATACTTTCTTCCTCCTTTTTTAGTTCAGTCATTCATTTAAAAAGAGACTTACATAAAATGAATGAATAATGTTATCTGATTTATGATAGCTTGATCAGTTCTATAATAAATCTTGACATGCCCCCTCCTCTTTTCACCTTTATTATATTCAAAAGTTTTCTCAAAATCAAAAAAGTTTCCACGAATGGAAACCCTTACATTTAGATAAAATCTACATATTTAAGTTATAATACAGAAAAAGACAATATTTGACATAAAATAAAACTCTATCATGAATTCTATAAATACTTTTTATTATACAAATATTGATTCATTAATTCTCTTAATAAATACTCAATAGCAAGATGGATATGTAATCGAGAATCAATATCATAACCTTCGTCTTTAGATACAGAAACATTCATAACATAATCAGATAATTGTGTCATTGGTGAATTTCTTGTTTCTGTGACTAACAAGATTTTACAGCCACTTAATTTAGCATTCTTCATCACATCAAGAATAGGCTCTGTTGTTCCACCTCTAGAAAGGACAATAACAAAATCTTCTGCCGTTAAATTATTAGCTTCTAAATAAAGAAACCAATGATCATCAGGATATATTGTTCTAATTCCATACAAGCTTAATTTAACAGCTAATATTTTAGCAACATATTTATTCATCCCTGAAGAACAAATCAAGACACTTTTTGCTTGAACAATATCTTTAACTGCATCATTAATATCTACATTTCTTAACATTTCCATTGTATCTTTAATTTCTTTTTCTAATGAATCACAGGTACTTTCAGTTGGTGCTTGATATTCATATTCATCTCTGCGATGATATAATAAATCATACCGAAAATCCATAAATGTTTTATAATTTAATTTCTTAACCATTCTAAAAATTGTTGTAGTAGAAACATTAAGTGTATCTGCTAAAGAAGAAATAGTGAGGCTTGGTTCTAAATCATGGAATGCTAATAATTTATTAAAGCATTCTATTTCTAATTCAGTTAAATGATTACCATGTTTTTGAAAGTTCTTAATCAAACTCATATATTACCATCCTTTCTACAAGAAAATAGAGTAGAATTCATCTACTCTATTATAACAGTAACAAAAGTATTTGACATAATATTTTTGATAATAATTTCACCATTTTTATTTTCAAGTTCTATTTTTTTCTTCTCTTGAACATCACTCAAATAACATTTCTTTGTTAAAGGAACATGAAATCTAACATTCTCCACATCATTATCACGATTATTTACTATACGAATAACTGAATATTGTCCATGTTCTGCTTTCTTTAAAGCCATAAGTTCTACACGTGTATCAAGACTGATAGCACTATACTGCCAATCTAGACCTTGATTTTTCTGTCTACTTATATCATTTAAATAACGTGTTTGTACAGGCGTATTTAGCATTTCTGCATCTTGTATCATCTTTGACATATCTGCTTGTATGCCAAAGAATAAAGAGTATTCACTCGTTATGTTCTTATTTAATAACTGCGAAGATGGAGCATCCATACGATATCCAGAAGCTCTTCCTGGTCTAATTAGCAAGTCTGCTTTTCCAAATTTCCCTACACTTCTTAATAAAGTTAAACAGATTTTCTGATTATTTTCTATTTCATATTCTAAAGGGCCTTTACTAATCAGTGCCATAATTGACTTTTGGTGATGTAATTGAACAAAGCGCTGCATTGCATACATTGGTAAAACATATTCAGTTGCACCGTCTTCTAAACTCTTTTGATTTTCGATAATATTTTTACGAATAATTGTTCCAAACTGATCTTGACTACAATTTTCTTCTGATTGGTAAAGATCATCAAAAGTGACTCTAACAATATGATCACATGAATGATTTTCAATTGTTGTTGTAAAATCAATTGTCTGACTTCTTGCTTTTAATGAAACATCACTAATTATTTTTAATGCTTCTAATTCCTGAACTCGTTCATGATTAACGACTTTTGCTGGAACCTTGGCATTGTATTCTATACGATACTTGACTTCAATATCAGAAGATTCAATACATGTTATTGTTGGTTGATTATGATAAATACTGATTTCTTTATCGTTTCCACATGGTGAATAGTTATACTCATCACCATCATCTCCCTTTTCTACGAAAGCATTTAAATGATGATAAACCTCTTTTGTTTTCTTATTTTCAACTGATATTGTTCCATCTTTTTGAATAAACATCTTTAAATATTGGTTTTCTGCTCCATTCTCTAAGATTTGAACATCGCCAATCATTTCTTGAGAATTTTGTTGATGAAAACAAACTTTTAAGATTTCATATCCCATTGCTGGAAGAATAGATGCATCTATTTTGATTTGTATTTTATATTTTGTACCTTCTAAAACCTCTCCAGAATCATGAAAGTTCTCCATACCATTGTAATACTCAATATCGTGACACGTTGCTATGACTTCATTCATCATCTGATACGGAACAATTGTCCCATCTTGACGCTTTAATACAAAATCTTTATGTTTAACAATCATGCTTACAAATGCATAATCCTGTCTTTGATATGGCAAAGTATTAAACAATACAAGTATATCTTCATCTTTTTGTACTGAACTTAGATTTGCTGATTCTGCCAAATATCTAAAATTCATCCAGATAAGTTCATTTAAACCATGTCTTAAATTTAATAAACGATTCTCAACAGTTTGATTAATACTCTCAGGTGATGAACTATATATAGAATCATGAAATTGATTTTTAAAGATAATTTTCCAAAAATAATTCACCAATTCCTGATGACAATGACCACCTTGAAAACGTGAAATAGCAATCATTGGTTCAACAACCTTAGCCATAAGGGTCTCATAATATCTCATGGCATTTTTAATATCAATACGAGTTGAGGTAATACCAGCATGAATTCTCCCTAACGTCGCACTTCTTGCTTCGCCTTGATATTCTTCAAGAACATGATGATTGTGTTTAGCAGCTGATAAGAGAGTCTCTAGGTAATCTTCAGGATTGTTCATTTGACAATCATAACCTTCTTGCTTTAATTTTTCAATCATTAAAGAAGAGTGCTTACGTGGAAAGGCATAATCACTTCCTAGCATAAACAAAACTTCCTGATCCTGAAAACGTGCTTCTAATTTTGGTATAAAGTCTTGCATATCTGCTTTGACATTTTCATATTCTTCTGGAAAACCACGATAATGACCATAACCTAAAGCAAAATGAACAGTAGGTAATTTAACATTCCCATTTCCTTTCCACATAAACAAGGAATCCTTTAAGACTTCATAATCAAATCCACGCCAAGCATAAATTCCTTTCATGCCCAATTCTTTAAATAAATATGGTGTAATTTTATTTTGCCCAAAGGCATCAGGAACCCACCCAACATTCATACAATGACCTAATGATGATGCATATTGAGACCCAATGAGTAAATTTCTAACCAATGCTTCACCTGAAGGAATAATCATATCAGGTTGAACATACCAAGGACCAATGAAGAGTCTTCGTTCTTTTACTAATTTTTTTATTGTCTCTTTTTGAAACGGTTGAATTGCAAGATAGTCTTCTAAAGCAGCAGTTTGACCATCAAAAGTAAAGTAATACATTTTGGGATCATTCTCTAACATATCAATTAAACGATCGAAGAAATAGACAAGCTTTATTCTTGATGAATCTGTTGAACGTAGCCATTCTCGATCCCAGTGAACATGTGGAATAAAATGTATTCTACTCAACTGTCACACCCACATTCTCAGCAGTTTCACTATTTTGTTTGATTTGTAATTTCACAAATGGATAATAAAGAACTAAATCTAATGCAAACAAAGCAACCATTAAGATAACTGGACTGATTGTAAATGCACCTAATACCCAAGCATTTGCAAAAACTGGTTCTACACCTGAATTTAATACAACCAAATGATTAACCCATCCAGCAGCGGTTGCAACATAACCAACAATTGCATTAATAACTGGTACAAATACAAATGGTAAGAACATAATTGGATTGAAAACAATTGGTAATCCAAATGTTACTGGCTCATTAATTCCAAATAATCCAGGAATAATAGCAACCTTTCCAATTGATCTTTCAGCTGAACCTTTCTTACCTAAAACAAGTAATAAGACAACTAATGCTAATGTTGAACCAGAACCACCAATCATTGCATAAACATTACATAATGTATTAGGTGCAATTTCTTTAATTGCAGCAAACGATCCAGTCTCAACATATAATTGAATATGTTCGTAGAAGATTGGCATCCATAATACAGAGATTAATCCCCACATAATTGAGAATCCATGAACTCCAAAGAACCATAATAACTGCATAATAATAATGACAATAATAACTGCTGGTAAACCAGTACCAATACCATTAAGTGGCGAAATAATAAATTGTGTAATTAATTGTTGCAAAGATTCAAATCCTGCTAATAAGACAACTTCTTTCACAACTGAAAACACTGTAATAATAACTAAGAATGGAATGATAGACATAAATGAATTCAACACCATTGGTGGAACTTGTCCAGGCAATTTAATTGTAAAGTTAGAATTAATTAAACGGTAGTACATATAAGATGATAGTAGTCCGATAATCATTCCAGCAAACATTCCTTCATAATTAAAGAAATTAATTTGGAATGCTGTAATTGTATTATCACCTACTTGAAGTGCATTTGGAATTGTTGCAATATAAGCAATTAAAGAAACAATACTTGCAACCAAAGGAACACATTTATCTCCTTCTTTACCCATTCTTAATTGTGTTGCATAATTATATGAAGATGCAAGCACAACAACAATACCAATCAACCCCATAGCAACTGTATTGATGTTAGAAAAAGCATGAACAACACTACCTAAAATTCCTTCTAATGGGATTCCCCATTGTCCAAACCAATAAGTCGCTTGTTGGCTGACAAGCCCTGCCAAAGAACCAACAACAGTAAATGGTGTTGTTAAGATACATGCGTCTTTGATCGCATTTAATAATTTATTTGATGTAATTTTATCTGAAAATGGCATCAAATATTTTTCTAAAAAAGTCATAATATATTTCATTTGAAACTTCCTCCCTTGCATATTCAAGTATATAATAAGCGGTTACATAAAAAAATTACAGAAACTGTAATTTTTTTACATCTTAAAATATGCTTTCAATACAAGTTCAGCAAATAAAGAATTTGCCCAGCAAAACCAAGGCCTTGTATATTTTGAGTCATCGTTGACATCAAAACTTTCATGACAGACTCCAGTCCCACCAGTATTATTCATAATCATATCAATTAATTCTTTCATTTCATTTTCATTTTGTGAAGTTAAACCCTGCATTGATAATGCAATTGGCCAGATATATTGTGGCCATGTATGTGGCGAACCAATTCCCTTTGCACGTGTTCCTTCATAATAATAAGGATTTTCATGACTCAAAACAAATTGTCTCGTATTTTGATAAACTTCATCTTGATAATCAGTAAACCCTAAATAAGGAACTGATAATAAACTTGGTACATTGGCATCGTCCATTAAAACATGATTTCCATATCCATCTGTTTCATATGCATACATCTTACCATATTGAGGATGATGAACAATTCCAAATAATTCTATTCCATAGTCAATTTGAAATTTCAAATCAACAATACGTTCTTCTAAATACGAATCTTTATAAATATCTCTAACAATTTCTCTTAAATAATTTAAAATTACACTACAAAACATATTACCAGGAATATTATAGTTAAATGTACACGCATCATCAGATGGGCGAAAAGCACTCCATGTCATTCCTGTATATCTTGTATCAAAGCCATGTCCATGATTTTGAAGTGTTTCTGTTTTTCTTAAATCCCATGTCTTAGCTATATCTCTTTCAAAAGTGTATGTAGAGTTTTCACTATGTTTTTGTTCTAATTCGATAATATTAAGTATTGTATGAATAAAATGTAAATATTTTTCATCAAAGAGACTTTGATCTTTTGTCTCTTGATAATATTGATAAGTCAGTTTGACAGGATAACATAAAGAATCTAATTCATATTTTCTTTCCCAGACATAAGGTTTCATTATTGTTGTATCATGATATTCTCTTTCAACATCTGGTTCACTCAGAAAAGCATTAGCATAAGGATCAAGCAATATGTAATCAACCTGCGCTTTAATTAGACCTTTAATAAGTTTTTGTAACTTTAAATCATCTTTTATAAACTTAAGATAATGATTCACTTGGCAACTAGAATCACGTAACCACATAGCATTAATATCGCCAGTAATGATATACGTTTTATCTCCTTTTACTTTGACACTTGTTTCTAATGTTGATAGAAAGCATTTTTTAAACATTTCTCTTAGTTTTTCATCTTCTAATATAGTATCTGCTTGTTTGAATAAATCTTCTATTTTCATATTCTTTTCCTCCAACTCTATCTTAACTATATTTAACTCTTTTGTCTATTTCAAGGAGAGAATTATTTTTACAAACTTAATAATAGAAAAATCACGTGGTTTTCCCACGTGATAGATTTCTATTTATCAATTATTTAATGGCTTTATGATATTCTTGTAAAGATTTAACTTCATGACTACCATGAATCTTCATTTCCATAATACCTTCTAATGAAGCTTTTGCAGCAGCAATATTTGTCATATATGGAATTCTCATTTTAATAGCTGATTTACGAATATAACTATCATCATGAGCACTTTGTTTACCATGAGGTGTATTAATAATAATTGCTAAATCACCATTTGTTAAAGCATCATTAATATTTGGTCTACCTTCATGAATCTTCTTAATCTTTTCTACAGGAATTCCACTTTGTTTAATCAATTCATATGTATTTCCAGTTGCGACAATTGTAAATCCAGCATCATAATATCCTTGAGCCAAAGCTACAACTTGTGGTTTATCTAAATCATTAACACTGAATAAAACTTTTCCTTCAGTTGGAAGAATTGTTTTTGCACCTTCTTCAGCTTTGTACATTGCTGCACCGTATGAACTGGCAATTCCTAAAACTTCTCCTGTTGATCTCATTTCAGGCCCTAAAATTGGATCAACTTCTGGGAACATATTGAATGGGAAAACAGCTTGTTTAACCCCAATATGTGGAATTTTCTTTTCAGTTAATGTAGGAACTGGAGAAACTCTTCCAGTTAATTCGCTTGTCACAATATCAGTAGCAATTTTAACCATGTTAATATTACATACTTTAGATACCAAAGGCACTGTTCTTGAAGCTCTTGGATTGGCTTCTAATACATAGACCTTATCATCAGCAATTGCATATTGCATGTTCATTAAACCACGAACATTCATTTCTTTAGCAATTTTCTTTGTATATTCTTTAATTGTTTCTAAATGTCTCATTGGAATATGTTTAGAAGGTAGGATACATGCTGAGTCTCCTGAATGAATACCAGCTAATTCAATATGTTCCATAACTGCAGGAACAAATACATTTGTACCATCACTAATAGCATCTGCTTCACATTCCATAGCATTATTTAAAAATCTATCAATTAAGATTGGTCTATCTGGAGTTACGCCAACAGCCGCTTTCATATATTGTTCTAATGATTCATTATCATAAACAACTTCCATACCACGACCACCTAATACATAAGAAGGTCTTACCATTAATGGATAACCAATACGTTTTGCAATTTCTAATGCTTCTTCTACATTGACTGCCATTCCTGATTCAGGCATTGGAATTTCTAATTTTTCCATCATTGCATTGAATAAATCTCTATCTTCAGCCATATCAATTGTTTCTGGTGTTGTTCCTAGGATATTTACACCATTTTTCTTTAATTGAGCAGCTAAGTTTAATGGTGTTTGTCCACCAAATTGGGCTATAACACCAACTGGTTTTTCTTTTTCATGAATGCTTAAGACATCTTCTAATGTTAATGGTTCAAAGTATAACTTATCAGAAGTATCATAATCAGTAGATACAGTTTCAGGGTTACAATTGACAATAATTGTTTCAAATCCTAGTTTTTTTAGTGCTAAAGAAGCATGAACACAACAATAGTCAAATTCAATACCTTGACCAATTCTGTTAGGTCCTCCGCCTAAAATCATAATTTTCTTTTTATCAGTATGAATATCACTATGATCTGGAGCATTATATGTAGAATAGTAATAAGCATTATCTTTTGTACCACTCACATGAACTGGTTCCCACGCTTGATTAATTCCATTAGATAATCTTTCATTTCTAATCACTGCTTCTTCTACATCTAAGATTTCACTTAAATATTTATCAGAGAAACCGTTTTGTTTTGCTTGTTTTAAAACATCTACAGGTAATTCTTTTCCTTTGAATGTTTTTATATTTTCTTCTTCTTCAACTAATTCTTTCATTTGTTCAATGAAATAATGTTTAATTTGAGTTAATTCAAATAATTCTTCTACTGTTGCCCCTTTTCTTAAAGCCTCATACATAATGAATTGTCTTTGACTTGTTGGTACAGTTAACTTTTGTAGTAATTCTTCTTTTGTTAATTCATTGAAGTTTTTCGCATATCCTAATCCATATTGACCAATTTCAAGTGAACGAATTGCTTTTTGGAAAGCTTCTTTATAAGTCTTACCAATACTCATAACTTCTCCAACAGCCTTCATTTGAGTTCCAAGTTTATCTTCCGCACCTTTGAATTTTTCAAATGCCCATCTTGCAAATTTAATAACAACATATTCACCATCTGGTTGATATTTATCTAAAGTTCCATATTTTCCACATTCAATCTCATCTAATGTTAATCCTGCTGCTAACATAGCAGAAACAAGGGCGATTGGGAAACCAGTTGCTTTAGATGCTAATGCTGAAGAACGTGAAGTTCTTGGATTGATTTCAATAACAGCAATTCTATCAGAGACTGGATCATGAGCAAATTGTACATTTGTTCCACCAATAACACCTACAGATTCAACAATTCTAAATGCTTGATCTTTTAAACGATCTTGAACTTCTTGAGATATTGTTAACATTGGAGCACTACAGAAAGAATCTCCAGTATGAACCCCTAATGGATCAATATTTTCAATAAAGCAAACTGTAATCATGTTTCCTTTTGCATCTCTGACAATTTCAACTTCTAATTCTTCCCATCCTAAGATAGATTCTTCAATTAAACACTGATGAACTAAACTTGCTTGTAAACCACGAGAAACAACTGTTTTTAACTCTTCTACGTTATAGACAAGTCCTCCTCCAGCTCCACCCATAGTGTAAGCAGGTCTAACAACGACTGGATACCCTAAATCTTCAGCAATTTCTAATGCATGTTCAACTGTATTCGCAATCTCACTCTTAGCCATTTCGATGCCAAGTTTATTCATTTCTTTTTTGAATTCAAGGCGGTCTTCTCCTCTTTCAATTGCATCAACTTGAACACCTAATACTTTCACGTTATATTTATCTAAAACACCAGCTTCTTGTAATTCTAAACATAAGTTTAATGCTGATTGTCCACCTAAGTTTGGTAACAATGCATCTGGTCTTTCTTTTTCAATGATTTGTGTTAATCTGTCTAAATTTAATGGTTCAATATAAGTCACATCAGCAGTTTCTGGATCTGTCATGATGGTTGCTGGGTTTGAATTGACTAATACAATCTTATATCCCAAACCTCTTAATGCTTTACATGCTTGTGTCCCTGAATAATCAAATTCGCACGCTTGACCAATAATAATTGGTCCAGAACCAATAACTAATACAGTATTAATATCTTCTCTTTTTGGCATATATATTCCTCCACTTTCTCTTTATAAAAATTCTCATAAAAAAGACATATCAACAAAAATGATATGCCTAATGAAACAAATATAAAAAACGAGAAAAAGAACTTTTTTTGCAATTGTTTTTAACTACAATATCTCTAAAAAATGTCATTTTTCCTCATTCCTTCCTTATTCTTATATAGTATATTAGATATAACAACAATATTCAAGGAAAATTTTAAAAACTTTTTGTTTTACATCAATCATATATCCACATTATTTTAATTACATTTCTTTATCATATCATTAATCCATATATTATATTTATAAATCAGTCATGGCAACAATGATACTTTCTATAATTATATAAACATATCAATTTCTTATAACATTCTGTGTTTTTATCAATACTTATTCGACAAATATAAATTGACTATTTTCATCCAAATAATCAACTTTATCTTTAGAACTCCCATAGAATATTAATTTCTTTTGATAAATTGTAAAATAAATATCTATATCTTTTTCATCATCATGTAAGATCAGTCGATGTCCATCAACTTTATAATCTCCTCGATACATGGTAGAACTGATAGTCGCAGGTGATAATTCAAAACAAGTTTCATCATCATTTTCTTTAAGTTCCAAAGTTGCCAGTACTGATATATCATCACCTTTATATATATAACTTCCTTGTTCAACATTTATATCAGCTTGTTGACAAGCTACTAAAACCACCAACATAAAAATACAACATAATTTTTTTAGCATAATTCATCTCCTTTTTATAAATTTGGGAGCTCATTTCTAAAATTATCTAAACCAAAGTGAGAGACTGCCAGTATATGGGCAATTATAAATCTTATAGCTTATTACCCTACTTGACACTATATATTAATATAACTCATATATCCCACTACACTGAAGAAAACTCTTTATTTTACTATAGAACACATATGTATAAATGTCAATAATTGTGATTTCAAGGTAATGCAAGACAAAAAATAGGATATTTCTATCCCATTAATCAAACCTATTCTAGTTAATCTTTGTAATAATATATCCTTCTTCACTAAATGTATCAATAATCTTTTGAATATGTGATTCACCATTTGTCTCACAAGTCACACGAAGTTCAACTTCACTAAAACGGGCAAAGTTTTTAAACTGGTTATGGTCAACGCCAATAACATTTGCATTACATTGTGATAAAACATGTGCAACATATTCTAACTGTCCTGGTTTATCTGGTAATTGAACAGAGAATGTAAAAATTCTTCCTCTCGCAATAAGGCCCTTATTAATCATTGATGAGATAGTCATCACATCAATATTTCCACCACTAATTAATGATACAACTTTTTTATTTTTTTCATTGAGTTTTTTTAAACCTGCTAATGATAAAATACCTGAATTTTCAGCGACTAATTTATGTTTTTCAACCAACAGCAAGAAAGCATCCATCAATTCATAATCAGAAACAGTAATAATTCCATCTACATATTCTTTAATGTAATCAAAAGTTAATTCACCAATTTGTTTAACTGCAGTTCCATCAGCAATTGTCACAGCTTCTTTTAAAGCAACTACTTGATCTTCATTAATAGCAGCTAAAGCACTTGCGGCTCCTTCTGGTTCCACACCAACAATTTTAATCGTTGGCTTAATTTGTTTGGCTGCACAGGCAATTCCAGAAATTAAACCACCGCCACCAACTGGAACAAGGATGATATCTGTATCTGGTAATTCCTCTAAGATTTCTAAAGCAATTGTTCCCTGCCCTTCAATAACATCCTCATCATTAAAAGGATGAACAAAAGTATAATCATATTCTTTTTGTAAATCACATGCTGCCTTATATGAATCATCATAAACTTCACCAGCTAAAACCACTTCTGCTCCATGTGACTGTGTCGCTTCAACTTTAATAAGTGGTGTATGTTTAGGCATAACAATTGTTGCTTTAACACCAAGCTTATTAGCAGCATATGCAACACCTTGAGCATGATTTCCAGCTGAAGAAGCAATTAATCCATGTTGTTTTGCTGAATCATCCATTTTGACTATTTTATTATAAGCACCTCTAATCTTAAAAGCCCCTGTTCTTTGAAGATTTTCTGGTTTTATATAAACTTCATTCTTACATTCTTTTGAAAAGGCATCACTATATATTAAGGGAGTTGGAATAATAACTTCATCGACTCTCTTTTTTGCTTCTTGAAACTGTTCTAATTTTAACATATTCTTCTCCTCCACATATTTTCCCCAATTATAGCACAAACATTTTATTATTTGAATTGATTTTTTTCATTATCATAAATATAATCTATTGTTTTTAGTTTTTCTACAATTTCTGACTTAGAAATATCTAAATCATCACATAGTCGTTCCAATGAATCATATTGATCTCTTAGTTTCATATTAATATAACTTAACAACATCGCTGGATCATTTGGTAACATTATACATCAATCCCTTCTATAACTTGTGAAAGTGTGTAGGCAATACCGTCATCATCATGAGATTTTGTAATCATATCCGCTCTTTCTTTGACACCATCAACAGCATTATCCATAGCCACACCTAATCCAGCATACTCTATCATACTCAAATCATTATATCCATCACCAAACGCAATGACTTCTTCCTGACGAATTCCCAATGTCTTAACTAATCTGTCTAATGAAGCTGCTTTATCGATTCCCTGCGCCATCACTTCAATAAAGAATGGAGCACTTCTATAAATACTCAATGTATCCCCAAATGGTGCTTTAAATTCTGCTTCAATATTACCCACATAATCTGGATCACCAGTTAATAAAACTTTATGTATTGGCTCTTCTAAACAATCAATAAATGAACTGACTTTCTTTTTTTCAATATCATTAATTTGTCCTTCAATGCATACATATTTATCATCAATATCTTCAGTCATAATCATATTATCTTTATATGTCATACAAGATAACTGATATTCTTTTGAGCGTTCATAAGCTCTCTTAGCCTCTTCAAGAGTAAGTGTCTGTTCATAAACTGTTTCTCCTGTTTTTACATCAACAACTCTAGCCCCATTAAAAGATAAAATATACCCTTCATACTTTTCTAATTCTAACTCTTTCGCCTCATGACGCAATCCTGGTGTTGGTCGACCTGATGCCAGCACAATTTTCATGCCTAATTCTTGTGCTTGTATTAATGCTTTTTTTGTCTTTGGCGTAATTTTATTCTTTGAATTTTTTAATGTACCATCTAGATCTAATGCTATTAATTTATATTTCATAATTCCCTCCATTTTTTATAATACTAAATGATTTTATATATTTTGTCTATCTTTTCTCAACTGGTATTGATATCTGTATAAGATACTTATAAATATCTTGGGATGTAAAATGATTATGAATCTCATATTCATACATATCACCAATCACTTGATAACCCTCTTTCTCAATAAAATCCAATAATTTACAAACAGATTCATGTATAGTATCATAGAATCCTTCATGAAGAATTGTGCCATATAAACCTTTAGGTTTCAACCAATAATTATCATCTTTACGTTTCTTTTCTATTCTAACATAATAACAATTTTCATTATAACTTCCCTTTAAATATTGATTTTTATAAACAATACTTCCAATTGGCAATTCCTCTGTCAAATGATTCTGATGACAATACTCCAAGTGTTCACTAATATAAGTCATCATTTCTTTATCAGTCATTTGTCGACCAGGTAAAGATATAGTCAACAGATGTTCTTCTTTACACTCTTCAAAAAAAGGTTCCATGTGTTTTGTCTTCATTCCATATTCAGTCATATGAATAGCTTGTTGAATACGGTATTGCATTCTTTGAATCTTCTTTTTTTCGTTTTCTAATTCCTGATTTTTTTCACTTAAAATATTCACAAAATTCTGACTGTTTCTTTCTTTCATAAAAAGTTGAATCTCTTTTAATGACATCTTTGCTTCTTGAAGAACTTTGATAAAATCATATTCAAAATATTGTTTAGATAAATAATAACGATAGCCATTTTCTTTAACAAGATCTGGTTTAAGCAATCCTAACTGATCATAATGAAAAAGTGTTTCTTTGGTTGTATGACATAGTTTTGCAAATTCACCAGTTGTATAGTATGTTTGATAATATTGAGACATTTTTATTTTCCTCCTTGACTATAGGGTAACACCATAGTTTATTATAGCATGGGAGGTGAATTTTATGAACAGAAAAAATATATTTGCAACCTTTATTAAGTACACAAGCTTAAGTATGCTTAGTATGATAGGCTTATCTTGTTATATACTAGCAGATACTTTATTTATAGCTAATGGTGTTGGTCCTTTAGGATTAACTGCATTGAATTTAGATTTACCTATCTATAATATTATATTCGGTTTAGGTACAATGTTAGGTGTGGGAGCAGCAACACGTTTTTCTATTTTAAAGAGTCAAGATAAACATCATGAAGCGAATCAATATTTTAGTCAATCTCTAATTGTTGGTCTCATTATTTCTATTCCTTTTATGATTATTGGAATCTTCTTTCCAGCAACTATAGTTCAATTATTAGGTGGAAATAGTGAAGTTCTGCCTATTGCGGTTGATTATTTGCGTACATTTATTATTTTTACACCTTTTTTTATACTCAATCAAATTATGGTAACATTTGTTAGAAATGATCATAATCCTAAACTTGCCAGTATTGCTATGTTAATGGGAACATTATTCAATATTATTTTTGATTATATTTTAGTATTTCCTTGTCAATTAGGTATGTTTGGTGCTGCTTTAGCAACTGGATTTTCACCTGTTGTTTCTTTATTGATTTGTATGTTCCATTTTGCTAAAAAGAGAAATAACTTTACTTTTGTAAAAACAAAACTCTATTATGAACATCTTTATCATTTTATAACTATTGGGATTCCATCATTTGTAACGGAATTATCAGGTGGCGTTATTATTTTTATTTTCAATATTGTTATTCTTAATATTGGTGGAAATATTGCAGTTGCAAGTTATGGAATTGTATGTAATCTTGCTTTGGTTGTAACATCTTTTTATACAGGTATAGCCCAAGGGATTCAGCCACTGCTAAGTCAATGTTATGGTCATCATCAAAATGAATTAATTCATACAATTACTCGTTACGCTATTGTTATGAGTTTAATTGTTTCTGGAATTGTCTATATTCTTATCTTTATGTTCCCAGAAAATATTATTTCTTTATTTAATAGTGAAAACAATATTGTCATGACAGAAATTGCTAAAAATGGCTTATTGTATTATTTTACTGGTTTCTTCTGTGTTGGTATTAATATGATTGCAGTTTCCTATTTTGCATCTGTTGAAAAAGTCAAACCATCTTTTTTAATATCTATTTTAAGAGGAGGGTTGTTAATTATACCTATTGTTTTAGTCACATCTCAGTTCTTCTCATTAACTGGTGTTTGGTTGGCTTTTCCTCTTACCGAACTCATTGTTTTATTTATTGCATTTCTACTGCATAACAAATATCATCTTATTCAAACACTATGATAATAAAAATAAGGGCGAAACATTAATTTTCGTCCTTTTCTAATGTGTTATATAATTGATAATGATTTCTACCTGTCTTCTTCACTTGATATAAAGCTTGATCAGCAAACTGATACAAATCATCAAAAGTATTGGCTTTTCTTGAAAAAGCAACTCCTAAACTTACTGTTACATCTATTTCTTTATCCTTACATATATGATGAGATACTACCTCTAACAATCGTTGACAATAAACCTCTACATACTCTATACTTTCAGGATATTTTAAACCTATAATGAACTCATCACCACCAACACGGCCAAGAATATCTGTAGATTTCGTTACTCGTGATAGAGTCATTGCTAATTCCTGAAGAACACGATCACCAAAATAATGACCATACTGATCATTAATAGATTTAAAATGATCAATATCTAAAATAATAAAAGCAAGCCTACCTTTATAATTCTTTTCTTCTTCTAAAAATTTATTAATGAGATCTCGACATGCTGCAGAATTATAGATTTTTGTCAAACTATCTCTTTGAGCAAGCTCACGCCATAATAATTGTTCTTCTTTTTGAGCTTGTATATCTGTTACTTTCCCTATGATATGAGTAGCTTGATTTTGATTATCATAAATTGGCTGCAACAATACATTCTGCCAACGTTTTTCACCATCTAAAAATTCTATATAACATTCTTCATTAAATGTTTGTAAAGTATTTAATACTGAACGAATTCTTTCACTTTCTCGATAACAATTTTTTAGATAATCCGGATATATTAAAACAGAACTCAATAAGAATGCACCACCTCCACTTAAGGTCAAGCAATCCTTAGCAATATTATATTCTAAAAAACAATCACCTGACAGTTCACTTATTTGTTGAAATCTTTCATATTCTCTACGAATTTTCTTATCATTTTTTAGCTTTGTATAATAACGCAAAGATAGATAGAGTCCAAGAAGCACCAATCCAAAGAGTATAAACTCTACTGGATTTTCCTGAATATAATCAATTAATGATAAGTCTTCTTTTACGTATGTAGCATTTTTAAATACAATATCTTGTATTTGTAATGCTGTTACACTATCTATTCCCTTGTTAATAATATTGGTCAATTGCGATGAAACGTCATTTCTAATTGCTATACTTGTTTTTTGACTATAATTCTTTTCCTGTGGAATCATATTAATATTATCATATTTTGATGATGTATTGTAAAACATGGCTGTGTGACTATTTAAGTAAGTATAATCCGCTTTTCCACTTTCAACCGCATCCAAACATGCAAGTGGATTATCAAAATACTTCACTTTTCCTTCATAGTCATTCGTAACGCTAATACCCTTCGGCAAAGCAATTGTGTGATTATATATATCTGTAGCTTCTATGTTTTTAACTAAGACAAGCTCAACGCTTGACTCTAAAAAAGAACGTGATAATGTATATTTTTCTTCTTGTGAATGATAAGGAGATGCAATCCCCCCTAATAACATATAATCCCCTTCAGATACCCATTTCCGATATTCATCATATGATTCCGTATATACATACTTAAATTGTATGCCAGCTAACTTACCAATACTATCAAGTACATCTACTGTAATACCTGAGATATCTCCTTGACCATTCATCGATTGGAATGGTGCCTTTCCACCTAAGAACGCAACTTCAATAACTGGATTCTCTTGAATAAATGCTTTCTCACTATCAGTTAAACTAAACTCGTTATTTCTTAAAGAAAAATATTCATCATGTAACTCACTCATTAAAGTTGGTTGTTCTTTATTAAGTTTCGTCATAGCATCATTAAGTTCAGAAATAAGATGAGAATTCCCTTTTGTTGTGGCTAAATAAAATGGTCTTGGAGAATAGGTTGCAACAACCCTATAGTTTCCTTTTAATGCAGATTGTTCCGAAACTGAAATACTATCAACATCGCCCTTTTCTAAAGCTTGATTCATCTTTTCAAATGAATCATAACAAACTTGTTCAATAACAATTCCATTTGTTTCTCCAAACTTATCTAAACTAGGATTCTTTTTATTTGATGATGATAAAACACCCACTTTTAGATTTTTCATAGAATAAATATTTGTCTCATTAATATTGGCATTATTGGCTGATACATATAATGCCATATTTCCCATACCATAGTTGGTTGAAGTATAATCATATATAGATGCTAAACTCTCATCATATATTATGGCCCCCATAAGATCTAATTCACCATTTTTAACCTTTTCTAGTGCAGCTACAAGTTGATCATTTACATCTCCTTCTAAAGTTACAAATTCAAATTCAAAATCTGTAAAACGTTCAAGTTCTTTTAAATAATCATATGTATATCCAGAAAACACCCCATTCTCTGAAATTTCAGTTAGACCATCTTGAATAGGATATGCTACCTTTACTTTTGTTTTTGCAGAGAGCGGAACAATACATGTTATTATCATAATGAATAAAGTTAAAATTGTAACTAATTTCTTCATCTATTCGTCCCTCCTCATCTTATTTATACAAATCTTCCTTTTTTGATACAATATATTCTTATAATACTCACAATAGATTATTAATGTCAATGATTACTGCCTCGTTTCAAAAAAAGAAAATATAAAAAAAGAATACTATTCATAATTAAATAATATCCTTATTTTCAAGCAAATTCTCTAGTGTATTTAAAAATTTATTTTTGATCTCCAAAGTTCTCTTAGAGGGTCCCTTAAGATGTTTTTGAGCACGCCTTTGCTTTGCTGAAATATATCGTGACATTAACAACTGATCAATATTATCAATATTTATTATCATTCCAGAAACATGTATAACCTTCACTTGTTTTCCTAATAATAAACTCGCTAATCCATAATCCTGAGTAACAACCAAATCATATGGTCGAGCCTGATTAATAATCTGCATATCTACACTATCACGTCCAACTTCGCAATGAACAACATGATAATAATCATCTTCTAATAGATGAGCATAATCCGCAAAAACAATCATCTCTATACCATATTTTTGTGCTAAATTTTTCACTTCTTCCTTATTAGGACAAGCATCTCCATCAATTAAAAGTCTCATATTAATTTCAAAACAAGCAAAATAACAATGCTTAGTATGCCTCCAATAAAGCCTCCAAGATGACCAGTTTTTGATATGCGTGGATTAAATAATGTATAGAGTAAATTGATGAAGATAACAGTTAAAAACTGTTCCAATAAATTCATATATATCCCACCAACTAAAAAACCTAATGCACAAATCGCACCAAAGAAACCATAAACAATCCCACTTGCACCAATAGTCACTGTCCAGTCATATCGACTAGATATCTCAGCTGCACTATAACACATCAGCGAACTTAACAACATAGATACAACTACAAGTATAAGATAACTTCCAGTCCCTAATATATATTCAAAGAATTTTCCCAATTCATAAATAGCATATGCATTCATTAGAAAATGCAAGAAATCAATATGAATAAAATGACAAGTCATAAAACGCCAATATTCTTTTCTCTCTCTAACATTTGGTGGATAAAATGCACCTAACCTCAATGCACAATCCATTTTATCTCCTTGCTGAACAAAATTTATATAAATAAATACGCCTGCACAAATAATTAAAATTATATTAGTCACTATCATCTTTGACAACTGTTACCTTTCTAACTTTTTTACCAACATTACCAGCATTATCTTTAACTGTATAAACAATCTGGTAATCTCCTGGCTCTTCACTATTAACTGTTCCTTCAACAATGATACGAGATGTAATATCTCCTTCAAGATCATCAATAGCTGTAATGCCTTTTAATAAATCAATCTTTTCACCAACTTTAATTGTTATATCTTTAACACCATTAATTTCAGGTAAAACCTTATTTGCTTCAACAACAATCTTTACTCTTAAAGCTGAAGATTGATTTCCATGTTCATCTTCAACAACTATCTTTTCAATATATGAACCTTCAACATTATAAGATTTTGACTTCGATTTCTGCTTCGACTTCTCATCATAGAAATAAACTTCTGTTTGAGAACGATCTTCTATATTTTTAATTAAACTTTCTGCTTTAATGGTCTGTCCTAATTGGATATTCCATTGCACTTTTTTTAATTGTACCTTTGGTTTTACAGTATCAACAACTAATATCTCAAAAGTTTGCTTTTCTCCAAAGTATTCAATAGTTCCTTGATATTTTCCAACCTCTGTAGATACATGTGATAAATCTAACTTCACACTTTCCAAAACAGAGGGATTCGCATCAACATAATCAACAACATTTGTAGAAATTTCCTCACCATATTGATACGTAAAACTATTCCTTCTTAACTTAATTGGTGAAATTGTCAATGCTAAATAGATCAACAAGACATCTACCAAAATAAAACCAGATAAGATAGAAATTATAATCTTATTTTGCATTGCGTACACCTCCGATAATTATTATATCATACAAATGTGAAATTCCTGTGTCATATTATCACATTTATAATGTTGTTTGTCAAAAAGATATCATAAATAAAGTGCAACATAAAACAAATAACCTTTTATATTATTTGTAGTCAAAAAGAAAGAACCAGAAGTTTACCTGATTCTTCAACTAATGTATTATCTCATAAGTAATTGTCTTTCCTAGTGGTGTCTTAAACGAATATATAATTTTATATTCTGCATTTATATCATATGTCTCTTCAACATGAATCAATTCTGTTATCGTTTTTGACGTCACTTTCTCAGTATGAATCAACTGATTATTCTTATAAACTTCAACTTTCTGATCTTGACGCAGTTGATCTATTATCTCGAATTCCTCCATGGCAGAAGTTTCCTGATAGATATGCATGCATGTTTCAAATTGTATATCATCTCCTAAATATCCTATCCCATCTTCTGAATTTATATAACATAAATCAATGAAAAAACTTTTATTATCCTGATTAGAAAACTGAGGATTTATTTTTAAGCCATATAGATATTCTTCAATAGGAAATGCAATATCTGTAACGTTTATTGTTTGTTCACCAATGATAAACGTTATACTTTTTATATCTCTTGCTGCTATTTCTTTATTAAACATAAACTGAGGATCAGAAGAATCACTAGATATATTTTCAAAAATTTCTAATGTCTCTGTCGTATTATTATCATAATGAATAATCATTCGTTTATCTGATTCTTCATATCTTGTACCAATAAGTGATAAAAATCCTTCAAAACGAATCTTTTGTTGTTGATAACTTGTAATTCCTACATTGATGTTTAATCCACGTATGACTTGACTCTTTGAGATCTGATATGTCATATTATTCACTTTCTCAACTTCAGGTAATGATGATGTTTCATAAGTGATATTTCCTAATGATGTCAATAAAGGACATATGACAAAAACCATTAATAAGATAAGAACAATTGAAGTCACAATAACTAACAATCTATGATTCTTACGATGCGTTCTAAGGATTTCCTCTTGTTGATGTATGATTATATCTTCGCTTCCATTTTCTATAATATTTTGATTATCAATATTCACTTCATTTTCTCTAACCAATTCATCAACAGTTATTTCAAAGATATTAGCAAGAATCAGTAATGTTTTTACATCCGGTTCATTATTATCTGATTCCCATCTTGATATAGCCTGTCTAGAAACCATTAATTTTTCAGCTAATTCCTCTTGAGTTAATTGTTTTCTTTTACGATAATATTGAATTCTTTTTCCTAATGTCATACTTTTCTCCCCTCTCTCTTTTAATATAAGATATTCCCCATCTTCTCACTACCATCAATTCGTAGAATTGATGATACGTATCGTTGCTTATCATAATTATACAGTAAAAATAAAAAATATTAAAAATAATTCAATTTATTTGTCACATAACACATAAAAGACTGTCTAATAAAAGAGAAGAAAAATAGAATAGAGACATAATTAATACAGTCATAAAAGGAGGGATATATTATGGCAAGAATTCCAAAGGTTAAAGAACTCATCAATACAAGACTAGCTAGTACATATGGTGGTTGGATATACTGTGATTATTGTGGTCAAAATATTGGTTATTTATGTTATGTGACTTATGACCATTTTACCTTTGATTATAAGTGTAAATGTGGTCATCATGGACATATGCATATTGCTTTTCAAGATAGTAACTATATAAAAACTTCTCAAGATAAATTCATTATTATTAAAAATAGATTATGTTGCCCACACGATCATTCACCATTACTTACTATTTTTTCAGAAAAGTTAGAAGATTATAAATTTGAGATTGTGTGTGTAGAATGTAAAAGAAAATATCAGGAGGAAAAAGTGTAATGATGGAAATTTTATTAACTTGTATAATCGGAATTGTTGTAGGAGCAATTGATGTTTTACCTATGATCAAAATGAGATTAGATAAATATTCAATTATATCTGCTTATGTTTTTTATTTCATACTTCCATTTGTAATATTTAATATTGATTTATATGGAATAACTTGGTGGTTAAAAGGTAGTATTGTAGGTTTCGCATTAGCCTTACCAACTATTATTATAGTAGCAAAAGAGGATAAGAAATCAACACCTCCAATGATCATAATGTCAATTGTTTTAGGCACACTCATTGGGATGATTCAATATTTTCTTCTTTAAGAATAGTCATGTTATGACTATTTTTTAGGTCAAAAGATTTCTTTGTCTCTATCATCAATCCATTAGAAATGATGCCAAGGCATTCGTAACCCTAAAACAGATCATATTGATTCATTAATTATAGCTCAATATAGTATTGATTTATGGTATCGTACAAAGCAGCAGATTGACAGAACTCAAGAGCGTCAGGAACTCCTTCTATTAGGAAAACAATACGAGCAGTATTTGAAATCCTACGTCGCTCGTTGTCAGTTATTGAATCAATTAATTGATCAAACAATGCCTGATGCATATGGTCTATTAGATGATTTTAATCGCTATAATGGCAAAGATAAGCTTGTGACTTTATTTTTGACAATTGGCATTGTGATAATATTACAAAGAGTTCAAAGAAAGTATTCATTAAGAAGTATCTTAACTGGTTAAAGAAAAAAGGATACCGCCAAAATGAAAATGAAGCCCGCCAGCTCTATTACATAAAACAAGCTCCAAAGGTTTTTGACTGGTGACACTGTATGTCAATTCTTTTTAAAGAAACGTGCAGAGGGAAAGCCGTATAGAGTATCCATGATAGCTGCCTATAATAAATTTCTAAGGATATATCATTCACGTGTATCAAAAGTATTAAGTGAATCGGAAAAAGGCGATACATAAAACATATAATACTCATATTTTAAAAACCATATTTTTATGGTCTTTTCATTATGCTTTAGAAAACTGATTGATTATTTCAAAAACATACTTGATTTTTATTAGCAGGTTTATCGTAGTGACATTATATAAATTTGGCAAGGATTCCATTCGCCCCATAGAGTAGGAAAGACTTCAAATTCCTTAAATCCTAAACCGAGATAGAAACGATTGGTGTTATCATATTCTTCGTAATGTCCCATTTGAACAGTCTTTACCTGAAGAAACGAATATCCATTTTCTGATGCAAACCTCTTAGCCTTCAAAAATAGCTCTTTCCCAATTCCTTGGCGATGATACTCCTTTAACACGCCCATCACACTCAGTTCCAGTGTATCCTTACTCGTTTCTTTCAAGCATAAGAAACCTGTTGCTTGATTTTCATCAAGTGCAACAAAGAAAAGTTGGTCTGTACTATCTTTAATGTAATTCTCCCTTGCTTCTTCTATACCGAACCACTCAGGCAGTGCTTCTAATAGTTGTCTTGCAATTTTCTGCTTATCCTCATAATCCTCAATTAGCTTAATTTTCATCTTCATGTTCCTTTTCATAAATTCTCATTAAACAGCTTCTGTTAAATACTATATTTTTTAGATAGTTTAGCTTATCATTTAAAATATCTATTATATTGTCTAAATAATAAATTATGTTTTTTATTGCATGGTTCATTAAACCAATTATTACACTTATTATCAATACTCATACTTAATAAGCCCTTATTAACCATCAATTCATATTTTCCTTCTACAAAAGCATATTCTTCTACAACCCACTTTGCATTATCATTATTTCTAACTACGACTTCTCCAAAATAAACAGACATCAAATTCTCAAATTCTTTTCGATCCAAACCAATAGTATCAAATAAATTATTTTCAAATAAATCAAAATACCACTTTTCTAATTGCTTTAAACTATCAAAAGTATAATCTGGTAAAAAAGAAAAATTATCTTTACATAATACTTCTAATTTATTAAATAATATTTTTCTGCCTCATCTAAATTACTAAAATTTTTTTACTTTTCTCCATATTGAAGAGCAACATTTAAACTATACTTTGACATCCAATCATACTCCTACAAATACCAATTTATCTACACCAACATTATATCACGCTCTTTTAAGCGCTGTCATTTCTTTTTTGCTTTTGAAAAGTTACTTATCAGCCTATGATTTTTAAAGGGTGTTATTCAGCATTGCTTACGTAACAAGCCCTTGACAAACGATAGACTAATAAGTTATAGAACAATCAAGCAGAAATGAAATAATCTGCTGTTTCACTGCATAGAAAAAGACACTCTGTTTGAAATGTCGTTCTTTCATAACTCTGTATTTCTTTGCATAAGTCGTTATATAAGGCTCTTTCATTTGTTGTAAATCGCCTAATATTTTTTCTTTTAAATCCCTCTAAATGATGTATTTATGCGGATAATTTGCATTTTTGTACCGTTTTTATTTAAAAAAGAAGGATATGAATTATCCTTCTAATCTTCCTAATACTTTTTCTTTTCCAAGTAACATAATTGAACTTGCCAAATCAGGACCATGCATAATTCCAGTTGTTGCAATACGAATTGGCATATATAACATTTTTCCTTTTGCTCCAGCTTCTTTTTGAGTTGCTTTAATAGCAGCTTGGATATTTTCTTTTGTAAACTCTTCTAATTCTTCTAATTTTGTCTTAAAAACTTTTAATGTGTTTGGAATTGACTCACCTTTCATAAACTCTCTTGATTCATCATCTAAATGTAATTCATCTTCAAAAAATAAGGAAACAAGCTCAACAATCTCTTTACCATAAGATAATTGATCATGATAGACAGCAATTAAATCTCTTATCCATTGTTCATCATGTTGAGATAGATCATATACTTCTTGTAAGAATGGTAAACACAAATCAATAACTTCATCTAAAGATCTTTCTTTAATATATCTATTATTAACCCATTTCAATTTATCTTTATCAAACATAGATGGTGATTTAGATAAACGTTTTTCACTAAATTCTTTAATTAAACCATCATGATCAAAGATTTCTTGTTCACCTTCTGGTGACCAACCTAACAACGCCATAAAATTGAACATTGCATCTGGTAAATATCCTTCTTCTTTATATTGAGAAACAAATTGCATAATTGATTCATCACGTTTAGATAGTTTTTTTCTATCTTCATTAACAATGAGAGTCATATGACCATAAGTTGGTGCTTCCCAGCCTAACATTTCATAAATCATTAATTGCTTCGGTGTGTTACTTAAATGTTCTTCACCTCTAAATACATGTGTTATATCCATAGAATGATCATCAATAACAACTGCATAATTATATGTTGGAATTCCATTGGCTTTAACCAATACCCAATCACCAATATCTTCTGATTCAAAAGAAACATGTCCTCTAATCATATCTTCAAATTCATAAGTTTTTCCAGCAGGAACTTTGACTCTAATTGTATAAGGCATTCCTGCATCTTCTTTTGCTTTCACTTCTTCAGCTGTTAAATCACAGCATTTTCTATTGTATTTAGGAGCAACACCAGCAGCAACCTGTTTTTCATGTTCTGCATCTAATTCTTCTGATGTACAAAAGCATTTATATGCATATCCTTTTTCTAATAAAATATCAGTATATTTTTTATAAATATCTAATCTTTCCATTTGTCTATATGGTGCATATTTTTCTACTGGTTTCAATGGTGACTCATCAGGAATAATTCCTAACCATTCCAAATTTTCTAATTGACTTGCTTCGCCACCTTCAATATTTCTTTCAATATCAGTATCCTCTAATCTGAAAATAAAATCTCCACCATGATGTTTAGCAAATAAATAGTTAAACAATGCTGTTCTGGCACCACCAATATGTAAATGTCCTGTTGGACTTGGTGCATATCTTACTCTTACTTTATCCATAATTTATCCTTTCTTATTTAATAACACAACACTCTGAGAAACAATACCTTCTTTTCTTCCCACAAAACCTAATTTCTCACCACGTGTTGCTTTTATATTCACTTGTGTGATATCACAATGTAAAACACGAGCAACATTCTCTCGCATAGTTATAATGTATGGAGCCATTTTTGGTTCCTCACACATGATTATACTATCAATATTCCCAATCTCATATCCCTCTTGTTCCATGAATTCATATGTATGTTGTAAAAGAACCATTGAAGAAATACCTTTATACTTAGGATCTGTATCAGGAAAATGTTTTCCAATATCACCTAAACCCATTGCTCCAATGATACTTTCAATAATAGCATGCAACAAAACATCTGCATCACTATGCCCTTTTAATCCTAATTCAAATGGAATCTCAACACCACCAAGAATTAACTTACGTCCTTCAACTAATTGGTGAATATCTATAGATTGCCCAATTCTCATCATGTTTATCACCTTCCTGACCTATTCTAGCACAAATTCTTTGAATATACAAAAGCAAACTTATCTTCCTATTACTATTTATGGAAATTGACTCATTTTTCTACTTCTATCCTCAACTAGGATAAAATTAACGCTTTTTTGATTCTATTATATATGATCATATTTTCTTATTTTAACTTAATAACATATTTATCATATTACTGAGTTTTATTATGAAGCTGTTGATAAATCTTTTGCATTTTATCATCTGTTTTAGCCATTTGTTCCGCACATTCTTTAAGTTGTCTACTCATGTCTTCACACACAGTATAATGGTTTTTATAATATAATTCATGTTCTAGACTGGCCCAGCAATCCATAGCTATTGTACGTAACTGAATTTCGACTGGGACACTAATGATTCCATCTTTTGTATAAATCGGAACTTTCACAACAAGATGTAACGAACGATATCCACTTTCTTTAGGATAATCTATATAATTGGATTTTTTAATCAAGCGAATGTCCTCATGTAATAAAAGTAATTGTGATATATACTGAATATCATTAATATAATGACAAACGACTCTAATGCCTGCAATATCATTAAGACATTTCATCCCATTATTTGTTTTCGGATATCCTTTGCGTTCTAATTTATCTATTATACTCTCAGGAGATTTTATTCTTGATTGAATCATATGAATAGGACTATATGTATTTTCACATTTCAATTCATCATCAATACTTTCCAGTTTTGCTTTTATAATATGCGTTGCTGTACGATACGGATACATCATTTGTCTTAATTGTTTATAATCCTTAAATGCTTGCTCTAGTTTCATTTTTTTCACCTTCACTATCATTTTACTAACTAATTATCTTGTGATTATCTACAATATATGGGAAAATGAGTGATATCATTAAACAAAGGAGAATGGATATGAAAAGCTCTCAATCTGATTATAAAAAGCGAGGAATGTTAGATATGAATCTGTGCAATCAACTGCAGGAAGCCTCTTATAAAGAGCTTATAGATACACTACAATCATCTCATGCTGATTGGCGTACAGCCTGTATACATCTTCTTTCTAAAAAATATAACACTCATCCACAATTCACTGATGTTTTACTCCAACAGCTTGTTAAAGAAAAAGCACTTTATACAAAAATTGAAATACAAACCCAATTATCTCAATATGGGCAGATATCTAAAATGTGTCAATATTTAGGGTGTATTGGAGACAATCAATATCGAGCTATCCCATTAAGAGGATCAAAGAAAAAAAGTTATCCTTTGCCAAGAGATCTCATTGCAAGAAGCTTAGCACATATGGAGGTGCAACGATTCCAAGATTTTTTTGTAGAATTACCTCAACTTTCTTATTCGCAATTATTAGAAGCTATAGATGCTTTTGGCTTTCTTTGTTTTTATCATCAATCTTTAGTCAATAAAGAGACTTATGAATATATCAAAACATGTATATTAAATTATTGGGATGACGATCTTATGCTTTGGAAACTCATGACTTGTTTGAGTGCGTTTCCAATGGCTATTGATTTATTACAAGAATTACAAACACAACAAAAACACCCTACTATCCTTATGGAAGTAGAGCGTTCCTTAAAACTATTGATCAATTAAATAATCTGTTAGATTGATACCATTCTTAAAGGCATGAAGGATATTGTGACGATCCCTAATGTCTTTTATTTTTTCTTCTAAAATAATTGCTATATAACGAGCATCATCATCAAGAATCATTGGCCAGTAAAAATAAAATTTTTTACCATCCTGAAATTCAAACAAAAAATCAGCAGTATACACTACATATGCAATTGGACTTCCTAATTTCATATAACGCCTTTTCCCAATAACACTCACCTTTTCAATTTCATCATATCGATAATAATGCATCATTGCTTCATCTTTTCCTAATAATACAGCAATAAAATACTGTAAATTATGAATCGGTCCAGTAAACTCATAATAACATATTCCATCTCTTAAAAATTCTACAGACTGATCAATTGAATTATCTAGCATCGTTGGTGATGTATTCCTACAAGCAAATCCTATAAGAATAATCTCCATGAAAATTGTTATTGCTAGACAAATCACAATACCTTGAACTGTTGGAATATCTATTGCAATAACAAAGAACCTTCCTAAACCAAACCCAATAACCAAAGAACCAATTAAACTATAAAAGAGTTGCCTTATTGCCCAAGGTTTGGTCAGTTTTCTTCCCAAAGAAACAGTTTTGGTTGTTTTTTGAAATCCTAGTCTAGCTTGACTTGTACTCTTTTCTACTTCTGCTAATTCTGATATTAAAGGAAGATCTTTATCATGGTAATCTTCTATTGTTTCTTTAATTTCTTTTATGCTTTCAATCTGTTTATCCAAATGAATTTGATTAATTTTTAAACATTCATGAAAATCTAATTCACCATTTAAGATGGCTTTGACATCATCAATAGAAATTTCTAGATTTCTTAAAAATTTAACTAACTTTAAGACTTGTACATCATTAGAATTGTAATTACGATAACCATTTTCATCTCTTTGAGGCTGAATAAAGCCCTCTTTTTCATAATAACGAATAGTATGTTTTGATAATCCCAAATCTCTTTCTAAATCATTTGTTTTCATAGTATCCCCTTCTTTCTCACTCTATTCTAGACTATAGAGTTGCTCGATGGTCAATACAAAATAAACTTATTTTACATATTTTCATCATCTGCTGGGAAAAGAATGCCGGCTTTTCTTCTAGCTATAGTTTGTATTTCAGTCACGATCATACTATGTTCTAGCATGTCATAACACTTTTGATAGTCATTCTGTTCATACATTCTGCTAAATTCAAAAAACTCTTCATACATTCTATGAACATCATTATTTTCATTAATTGTTTGTGTAGACCCATCATTCATCAATAAATCAAACGAACCTATATAACTTACTGGTGTTGGAATATGAATACATCCTCTATCTCCTTGAATATTATTAGATAATGGTGCTTTACAATCTTTCGCTCCTATACAGACACATTGGAATGTATCATATTTTAAAATAAGTATTCCTGATGTGTCTATCCCTTTTTCTATATTTGGATAATATTCAATATCAATTGGTTTCCCAAATAATCCTACAACAAAATGAATATTATAAATATTCAAATCCATTAAAGCTCCACCTGATTTTGTATAATCAAAAGCTGGTAAAATCATTCCTTCCTTAAATGCATTATATCTTGAAGAATATTGAGAATAATTGCACTCAACAATCTTTATATGACCTAATTCATTTAGCAATGATTTTATTTTATAAAAGTTTGGTAAGTATTGATTCGTAATCGCTTCCCATAGAAATAAATGATTTTGAATTGCTAATTTTTTTAACTCCTTGGCTTCTTCTATTGTAGATGTCATTGGTTTTTCTAAAATAACATTTTTATGTGCTTCTAAAGCAAGTTTTGTATATGAATAATGAAGATGGTTTGGTAATGCTACATAAACAGTATCAACTTCAATATCATTCAATAATTCATCATATGAAACTGAACACCTTTGAAAATGATGCTTTTCTTTCAACTCTCTTACCTTTTCTTCACTACGCTTTGTACCTGAAATATGAATCAGTTCGATACTTTCTATATCATGAATAAAAGATAGAAGATCGTTGACAATCATACCAGTTCCTACAATTCCTAATTTCATTCTATCGCCTCCTTAATTTATTTTAACATGATTAAAATAATAATCATCGTTTTTTTCAAGATTTATCAACGAAATATTTTTATTTTATTTGTGTCATCTTTTCGTAATAAGTTAATTTATTCTTAATATTTCTATCATAGTCTAATTTAAAATAACATGTATAAAGACTATCCAAGATATAAAGCAATGACATTCTTGTTGAGAAGGACGATATTTTATTATAATGATCTTCATGTGAACTCATGTATAGAATATAATCAGCAGAATTCTTTAAAGGGTTTTCTAAAGTAGAACAGATTAAAACTATTGGTGTCTTATTTTTCTTCAACAATTCAGTAATTGCACCTATTGAACTTCCTCGTCCTCCAAAAGATATGACAAGTGCAACATGATCTTGATTACTCATTGCTGCAGCTAATCTTTGCTGATATTCTTCTAAAGGAACATGAATATTGATTCCTATTTCTTGCATTTGAAATTTAAAGTTTTCAGCAAAATAAATATTTCCTGCTGAAGTATAAACATCTATGCTTTTAGCTTTTCTCATTTGGTTTGCAATTAATCGCAATTGTTCGAGATCTATTAAATTTAATGTAGATGTAATTGTTTGTTCATAAACTTCTTGTAATTTATGAACTATTTGATATTGTGTTTCATTTTGTTTGAAAGGAAAATTATAATCAAACTTTTTCTCTTCTTTTAAATGATTTTCAATAGATGCAGAAATATGGACTTTGAGTTCTGAAAGTCCACTCACATCTAATTTATTGCATAATCTATATAAGGTTGAAACAGAGACGAAACATGTCTTGCTAATGTCTTTTGCACTTAAACGAATAAAGTCATTCGTATGCTCTTTCATATAACAAACTAATATTTTCTCATTATCTGTTAAATCAACAAGCTGCTCAAGTTTATTAAAAATGTTCATAAGTTTTCACCTCATGAACATTATATATGATATTAAGTTTAGGCACAAATCAATTCAATTCTGGCATATGTTTATGTAAACATACTGCAATGCCATCTTCATCATTAGATAATGTCACTTCATCAGCAACATCTTTTAAATCTTGAACAGCATTTTCCATAGCAACACCAATACCAGCATATTTCACCATTGAAGCATCATTATGACCATCACCAAAAGCAATCATTTCCTCTTTTTTATATCCCATTGGAATTAAAACAGTATCTAAAGCTTTGGCTTTATCAATTCCTTGAGCAGTAAATTCAAAATAGAATGGACCTGTAAACATACAACTTAATTTATCTTTAAATGGTTCCATCATTTCTTGATAATGTTCTTGTAAATACTCAGGGTCACTCGTAGTTAAAATCTTGTTTAGTTCAAAATCGACAAATTCTGCTAAATCATCAACTTCACATAATTTAAACTTTCCACCACGTGATTCATATTGAATAACATCAAATGGTGCCCCATTCCATTGAATCATATTATCATAAACGTTATTCACATACATATATTCCCCTTTATCAATCATAGGTCTTACTTTATCAAAAGATTTCATATGTTCTAAAACAGCTTTTCCTTCTTCTACACTTAATGCTTGATTAAATAATGTTTCCATTGTTTCACAATCAATAACTTTTGATCCATTATATGAAACCAATAACCCATGATGTTTATCCATTTCTAATTCTTTTGCCAAATCTAATAATCCAGATGTTGGTCTTCCAGAAGCTAAAATTAAAATAGCACCTGCTTTTTCTGCACGAATTAATGTTTCCTTAGTTTTAGGACTTAATTCTTTTTGACTATTCATTAATGTTCCATCAACATCCATGATAATAACTCTTACGCTCATCTCATTTCCTCCTTATTCTTAGTTTCTATGATATACTATTTTTCTAGACTATCAATATTTCTTGCAAATATTGAAAAAAACATATCACAAACTGTCTTTTTTCAAATAGTGATGTGACATATTTTTCTCATATCAATTTTCTAACCAATTTTAATTGTTCACTTGTATATTTTTTGTACTCTATCAAGATTTGTTCCTCTTTGCTATATTCTATTTTAAAAATCACTCATTATAAAAAAAGCCCAATTGGGCTAAATATACTGAAATATATCTAACAAAGTTTCTAAAACTTTGATATTTTCATCATCAACATGTTCTTTACCAATGAAATAAGGTTGAATTCCTACTTCTTGAGCAGCTAAGATATCTTTTCCGAGACTATCTCCTATATAAATAACTTCTTGAGCATCTAATCCGATGATTTCTAAGGCCTTCTCAAACGCTTCTTTGGCTGGTTTATAATAATGTGTCATTTCACTTGAGATAATTGCTTTTGGTTGCAGCTCTAAACGATTCATGCTTTCTTCTACATATTTTGTATCATTGTTAGTGAGGATATAAATTGGTAATTGACATTTAGCAAAGAAATCATAAGCATCATCAAATGCAGGTGTGTTTTTCCAATGTTCTGCTAACATATCTGTATAATGTTGACTATCACCTAACAACCCAAGTTCTGCTTTGGTGCATTCAAATGCTTCACATGCAATTTGATATTCAGTTTTATAATTCTCTCCATTATATTTTTTAAGGAGTTCATCATGTTTTGTAAACCAATATTTTGTAATCGTTTGAGAATCACAATCAGGGCAATTCTTAACACACTCACTCATTAATTTTTCTAAATATTCACTTTGTTCATAGACAAGTGTTCCCATATGGTCAATCAAAACTGCTTTTATCATTTTCTTTTCCTCCTAAAAAAATTCATTTTCTTTCTTTACCATGCATTGCTTTTGTAACTTTTGTGATGCCATTTTTATTTTTATAGAACTGCATTTTCTAGCTTGTTGTGGACAGATATGGACACAACGCATACATGAAATGCATTGACCTTTCATTATCTCTTGAGGATTATCAAGTGGAATCGCTTGAACAGGACAGCGGCGTGCACATAATCCACACTGATGACATGTGCTTGATGCTTTAGGATGCAAGGGAATAACATGGTATTCTTTATACGGATTATTGCCTGGGACATATACAGATATAGCCTGTTTTTTCAAGCGTTTTTTTACCTCTTCCATAAATCCTGCCATCTCATTTAAATCATCTTGATTTGGTCTTCCTTTTGCAAACTGATGCATGATTGAATGCTCTGCCACACAAGCAATTGCTGCAATACAAATAAAACCTTGTTGTTCTAGTGTTTCCTTGAGTTCTAATAACGTATCTTCATATGCCCGATTACCATAAGTCACCACAGCAAGAACAGGTGTTTGATGACCTTTTAATTGAGATAATCTTTTTATCGCAATATCAGGAACTCGTCCACCAAACGATGGAACACCAACAATACAAAAATCATCTTTTCCTATATTAATAGAAAAATTATTTTTAGGTAGAGATAGATCAACATCAGTGCACGTATTTATTTGATTAGCTAAAAAACTTGTTACTTTTTGAGTACTCCCTGTTGGACTAAAATAAATATTATAAATCATGATGAATCACTCCCTCACAATATCGTTCCTCACAAGCTTCACAATTATCCTGCTGGACTTCTTCAATTTTTCTAAACAACCGAATAAGTGATGTCACACGACTACTTCGATAATTAAGATAATAGAAGTTTTTAGTTCCTTCTTCTCGCATCCCAACAATTCCACAACCTTTTAAGATTTTTAAATGATGTGATAAAGCAGTCCTAGAAATATGAATCTCGTCGACAAGTTCACCAACTCTCATACCACCTGTTTTCATATTTTCCAATAAACATAAAATAATACTTTGTCTTGTCGTGTCACCTAACACAGAAAGAATAGGTCGACAATCATTAAATTCTTTTGCTAAAGTCTTTCTTGTCTCTCCCATATCCTTTTTCCTTTCGTCAATATTCATTGACCATTATATACATAAAATGGAAAAGTCGCAACATTGGTTAAGCAAATCCGTACCAACCTATCAAATACTAATGAAATTGTTACCTGTCTTATTAATATTTTTCTCCTTTATTTTACTATAGGTGTTGTTAGTTCAATATGGTTGCCTTCACTATCAATAAATTCAACAACCCAGTTATCTCCTATTTGTGTTAATGGAAAACAAATCTCTAATTGTTGAATCTTTGATTGCAAAATATTTAAGTTTTCAACTTCTAAACTTGGCAAACAATTACTTCCGAAAATATGTTCCTCACCCATTTTCTGATATGCAAACAACCCAAATCGAAAACCATGAATATCAAAAATACTATAAACTTCATCCCTAATCAATACCTCTTGTTCAAAAAAATCTTCATAAAAATGAATCGCTCTATCCATATCATTGACACATAAATACATTGATTTTATATAACATTCCATATGAATTGACTATACTCCTTCCTTAAAATTGAATAATACAATTTCTCTACATACATACCATCTTTATAAAAAATTCTCTCATATTGAAACCTACATTTTAAAACAACTTGCTTTGATACAAGATTTTGAGCCATATAACAGATTTGGATTTTATGAATCCAATACTCTCCTCAATTCTTCTAAAGTGCAATAAACTGGTTCTCGATACATTGATTGAATATCTTCATCTGTATATGAAAAGTGTCTTAATAATCATCTTCTGTTGCCATATTTTGAGTTCCTACGTGTGATGTCCTTAGTCTCCTCCACTTTTATCATAATCTGCGTTATATATTCGTCCATATTGGCAATCGCAAATTCATTTAGTCCCAGTTCATAAGCATATCCTATTAAATTGAGATGATGGCATGATGCATACTCTAATATTTCTTGATATAACTGTGAAAGTCCACTCCATTCACCCAAAAGATATGCAACAACATACTTTCCTTTTGGTCTTATCACTAAATCAGCATTCTTAATACGATTGGTTATTGGTATAAAAAAACCTTCATATTCATCATAATCTCCTTGCTTGATTTTGTCTATAGAAATATAACTTCCAAAACCCATTCGATATAATTCTGGTTCCCATGCTTGCTTGATATGGGCATAAGCTGTTTCAATATCATCATCTACAAAACTATACGGTGATATAAGTATATATTGTTCTTCACAATCTATAATTTCAATTTGATGATTGTGTATTTTTTTACACAATAAAAGTTGTTGTTGCTTCTTTTGTAGAATTTGTTTAGCCCTTTTTAATCTTTGTATTTCTGTATCAATTTCCCCTATTTTTTGTTTGGCAATTTCTTGAAAAGCCAAAACATCTGGATGATTAAGATAAGTTTTTATTTCATCCAAACTCATATTTAATTCTTTTAACATCAATATATATTCTAAATCTACACTCTGTGCATAATCATAGTATCTATATTGATTTTTACCTTTATAACGTGGAGAAAACAATCCAATATCATCATAATAATGTAATGTTCGTTTGTTCAAATGGTGTAATTTTGAAAATCGTGATGTTGTTAATTTCATTATCTTCTTATTCATACTCTTTCCTCTTGACTCTACAGTTACTGGATACTTTAAGATAAGTATACAAGATATACAAAACAATGAAAAGGAGTTATAAACAATGAAAAATAAAATGATATTGAGAGAGTTTCAAAAAGAAGATACAAGAGAAATGATAGACATCATTAGAAAGACTTGGCATTATGATGAATTCTGTAGTCATAAAGTTGCTAATAAACTTGCAAAAGTTTTTCTATACAGCTGTTTAGCAAATCAAACTTATACAAAAGTAGCTGTTATCGATAATTGCCCTATAGGCATTATTATGGGGAAAAATATTGCTAGACATAAATGTCCATTTCGATATCGTATAAAACAAATGATTTCAATTATTTCACTTTTACTATCATATGAAGGTCGTCAAGCTATTCATCTCTTTAGAGATGTGGATGGGATTGATCGAGAATTGTTAGATCATTGTGAAATAGATTTTCAAGGTGAAGTTTCGTTTTTCGCTATTGATGAAAATTATCGTGGTTTAGGTATTGGCAAGAATTTGTTTGAATCTTTGCTTTATTATATGAAGGAACAAAATATTCAGCAATTCTATCTATTTACTGATACAAGTTGTAACTATGGATTTTATGAACACCAAGGTATGAGAAGAGAACATGAAAAATCATTGACTATGGATATCGCAAATCAAAAACAAGTTATGAAATTCTTTATTTACTCATATCAGATTTAAACATTGGAAACAAATCATTTAACGAAAATAATCTGATAATCACATGTCTTGTTCTATTCTATTCGTTAAAGACGTAAAAAATTTCTTTTTATATAAGAATCATATCATAATAGATATAGTCAGCAATAATAAAACTATGTAAGCAGATAGATTATCTTCTGCTTACATAGTTTCTTTTTTATTTATTTCTTATTTTGACAAGCAGCGGTTATAAACCCTTGAAATAAAGGTTCACTTCGATTAGGTCGCGAAGCGAATTCAGGATGAAATTGTGCTGCTACAAAATAAGGATGATCTTTTAATTCAATAATCTCCACTAGATCTCTTTCAGGATTTCTACCTGAAATAATCAGTCCATGTTGTTGTAATACATCTTTATATTTATTATTAAACTCATATCGATGTCTATGCCTTTGTTGAATGAGATTTTTTCCATATAGAGATTGTGCTTTTGTTCCTTCTAATAGTTCACAATCATAGTTTCCTAGTCTTTGTGTTCCACCCATATCATCTAATGATTGATCACTCATTAAATGTATAAGAGGTGTTCGACACAATTCGTTAAACTCCATAGAATTAACATCTTCTAAATGACATACATGTCTAGCAAACTCAATAGAAGCTAGTTGCATACCTAAACAAATTCCTAAGAATGGTATATTATTTTCTCTTGCATATTGTATAGCAATAATCATACCTTCTATTCCACGTTCACCAAAACCTCCAGGTATTAAAATACCATCAGCTTCCCCTAGCAAATCTTGAACATTATCTGTATGCACATCTTCGGCATTCACCCATTCAATATTGATTGTACTATTTTCATAGTAACCCGCGTGTCTTAAAGCTTCATTGACTGATAAATAAGCATCTGGGAGTTGAACATACTTCCCAACCATTTTAATTGTGACTTCTTTATCAACACCTTTAACTCTCTCTATTAATTCCTTCCATTCACTCATATTTGCTTGAGGTGCATCTATTTTCAAATGTTCCAAAACTAAGTCATCCATATGCTGATCCAATAACATCATTGGTAATTCATATAAAACATCAACATCATAATTTGAAATAACTGCTTTTGTAGGTACATTGCAAAATAAAGAGATTTTATCTTTTAAATCTTGATCAATATATTTTTCACTACGACAAACAATCATATCTGGCTGAATTCCATAACCTCTTAATTCTTTAACACTATGTTGTGTAGGTTTTGTTTTGACTTCATGACTTGCCCCAATATATGGCAATAAAGTCGTATGAATATAAAGAGTATTCTCATAGCCTAAATCTAAACGCACCTGTCTGATAGCTTCAATAAATGGTAAACTTTCGATATCTCCAACAGTACCACCAATCTCAGTAATCACAATGTCAGCATGACTAGATTTTGCAGCAGCGTAAATCTTTGCTTTAATTTCGTTTGTGATATGAGGAACAACTTGAACTGTTGCCCCAAGATATTCACCTTTACGTTCCTTAGAAATCACATTGCTATAAATTCTGCCTGTTGTAATCGATGAATTTCTATTCAATTCCTCATCTATAAATCTTTCATAATGTCCCAAATCTAAATCTGTTTCTGCACCATCAGCTGTTACAAAAACCTCACCATGTTGAAAAGGTGACATTGTTCCTGGATCCACATTAATATATGGATCTAATTTCTGCATAAATACTTTTAGTCCTCTTTGTTTTAATATTCTACCTAAAGATGCAGCTGTTAAGCCTTTTCCAAGTCCTGAAACAACTCCACCTGTAACAAATATAAATTTAGCCATTTGCTTGTCTCCTTCCTTATTTTTCCAATAAAAAATGCACTTCAACGGAAAGCCGTGAGTGCCCTTTCTCATTCTAGCAAAAAATAATTATTAATGCAATTATTTTTTATCTATATTTCTATAAGAATATATTACCATTTCACAACTTATTCAAATGTTATCCAAAATGAGCTAAGATATACGTTTCTTTGAATTAATTAAGAAACCAAATATCTCATTTGATAGATTTTTAACTTCCTGTATTTAATATTCTCGTTTTTTAATAAGATGGTCATTTAAATAAGTATTGTTGCTACGTTAAATTCAGCTAAAATTTATATTAAATTTTATATTTAATTTTAGATTATCCGCATAAACACTACACTTTTAAACATTT
>NZ_CFJNYH010000018.1:0-64403 GCF_984815275.1 Coprobacillus sp. | reverse complement strand
GCAAGCTGCCAGTTCACTTCGGATATCCACACTGGATATCCTTTTTTTTGTTTTAGCTAATTTTTTGATAAAGTGTTCATTTTTGTTTATATATGTTAGAATAAAGAAGTATAAATATAATAGGGAGGTGGTCAAGATGATTCTAGGTTATATTTGCCGTAGAGTCGAAGGCACTGAGCTTCGTACAGAGTCTATTAATAGATAGACTAGGCGATAGAGGGATACTCTAGCTGTGCGAAGCGATTATAATCAATCGCCTAATCTTATGAATCTTAGGCTCTGTTTATTTTAATTTTTATATAAAATAAAGGAGCAAATAAAATGATTGAAATAGGAATGCATAAAATTTGTAAGAATTTTGGATATAAACAAGTTATACAAAATGTGAGTTTTGAAATACTCACTGGTGATAGAGTAGGAATTGTAGGCAAGAATGGTAGTGGTAAATCAACACTCTTTAAAATGATTGTAAAAGATGAGTATCCAGATACTGGAACTATTACGATTCGTAAAGATGCTACTATTGGATATTTAGAACAAATACCAGCAATTCTTAATGAAGATATCACTACAAGAAGTATTTTAATGACTTCATTTACAGAAATTCAAAAAACAGAAGAAAGATTGCGTACATTAGAACTGAAAATGATGCAGGATAGTACAAATGAAGCATTATTAGATAGATATGCAAGAATTCAGAATCAATATATATCTCAAGGTGGATATGAAGTTGAGGAAAAATTGAGTAAAGTGGTGAAGGGGTTTAAATTAGAAAATATTATAGACAAACAATTTTCTATATTAAGTGGTGGCCAGAAAACTGTTGTGAATTTGGCAAGATTAATATTAACTGAACCTGATATACTCTTATTAGATGAGCCAACAAATCATTTGGATATTGTTATGTTGGAATGGTTAGAGAATTATTTAAATAAGTATCAGGGAACAGTTGTAATTATATCACATGACCGCTATTTTCTAGATAAAGTTACCAATAAAACTATTCTTTTAGAAAGTGGAGAATGTCGCTTATTTCATGGTAATTATTCATATAGTTTAAAAGAACAAGAAAAGTTATTGTTGCAAGAGTTTGAGCAATATAAAACTCAACAGAAAAAAATAGAAGCAATGAAAGCTTCTATTAAACGCTATCGTGATTGGGGCAATCAGGCTGATAATGAAAAATTCTTTAAAAAGGCTAAGGAATTAGAGAAACGTTTAAAGAAGATAGAAGTATTAGACAAGCCTCAATTAGAAAAGAAAAAAATTCCTGTACATTTTATAGGGGAACGTAGTAGTCATGAAGTTTTAAAAGCAAAAAATCTAGGAATATCATATGATCATTTATTATTATTTTCAAATGCAAGTTTTACACTCTATTACCAAGAAAAAATAGTATTATTAGGAAATAATGGATCGGGAAAGACGTCTTTCATAAAAGCATTATTAGGGCATTTAACTTCATATACTGGTGAATTAGAAGTGGCTGAAACAACTAAGATTGGATATATTCCACAAGAGATTCGCTTTAAAGATAATAGTGATTCTATATTACAAGCCTTTCGTAGGGAAGTTCCCTGTTTAGAGGGGGAGGCCAGAAGAATTCTTGCTAAATATGACTTTTATAAAGATCAAGTCTTTAAACGGGTAGGCAATTTATCTGGTGGAGAAAAAGTATTGTTAAAATTGGCTATATTAATGCAAAATGAGATTAATTTTTTGATATTAGATGAGCCTACTAATCATATTGATATAGAAACGAGAGAAATTCTTGAACAAGCTTTATTAGAATACGAAGGTACTTTATTGTTTGTATCACATGACCGATATTTCATAGATAAACTAGCTAAAAGATATTTAGTTATAAAGGATGGTAAAATTTCTAGTTTTTATACTGAGTACTAATATAGTAGAAGACCAAAACTCATAAAGTCTTTTGGTCTTTTTTTAACTTTTATAAAGGCTTTATTGCAAAGAATAATAAAAAAATGTTCTCTCAAGAATAGAAACTCAGTTTTTCATGACTGAATTACCTATTAAAAAGACAACATATCAAAATATATTTTTATGTTCTTTGATCAAATTGTTGATGACATTTAGGACAAGTTACAGTAATATCACCTTTTCCTTTAGGAACACGTAAATACTGTTTACAGTGAGGACATTTTAAATATTTATGAGTTTTTCTATACTTCCACTGATTTTTTTGTCTATTAAAAAACTTTCTTATTCCTTCAGTTTTGTTCAAATACCATTCATTCTCAGCTCTACGCTTATAATATTGTTTAGAAAACATTCTAAACAGACTATAAATGATTGTAGCATAGCATAGAATCATAATTGGCGGATAAACAAAAGAAAGTATTGCTAAAATAATGTAAAATACAAATAAGAAGTTTCCTAATTGGTCAGCACCATATCTACCATACATAAAATTTCTAAACCATTTCATTTTTATCACCTATCTCTATTATATAGATGAATTATGAATGAAATATGTACAAATTTATTTAATTCTATAGTATAATAAATATTTGTGGAGGTTGATATCATTATGTATAATCAATATCGAGAAGGTTGGTTAGAAGTTATTTGTGGGTGTATGTTTGCGGGAAAGACTGAAGAGTTAATAAGACGTATCAATGTCCTTTCTTTTGCTAAGAAAAACATTATTGTATTCAAGCCAAAAGTTGATAATCGTTATTCTGAGACTGAAATTGTCTCTCATGCTGGAACAAAAGTGCAATGCATTGTTGTTGAAAATTCAAAAGATATATTAAGATATATAAAACCTGATACAGATGTTGTAGCAATAGATGAAGTTCAATTTTTTGATAGAGATATAGTAGATGTTTGTGAGTATTTGGCAGATAGAGGATTGCGCGTTATGGTTGCTGGATTAGATAAAGACTTTAGAGGAGAGCCATTTGGTGTTTTGCCAGAACTCTTAACACGTGCTGAGTTTGTAACAAAGTTAACTGCTGTTTGTGCTAAATGTGGAGCACCTGCAACTCGTACCCAAAGACTTGTTGATGGTAAACCAGCATCTTTTGAAGATCCAATTGTCTTGGTTGGTGCTGTTGATCATTATGAGCCAAGATGTAGACACTGTCATGAAATTTTAAATAAGCCAAATAAATTTTAAAAGTTCATCTTCAAGACATATTTATGTTTTATATTATTTGTGTCGAAAGACAAATACGATAGTATTGATTCCCCTCAAATCTATCATATATCCCTAAGAAAGAGATGTTTCCCCAAAGCATCTCTTTCATTTTTTTGTTTATAAAAGTAAAAAAAGTTTAAAATAATGGTGAAGGTGAAAATATGAGATTATGGCATGAAGATTTAATACCATTGTTACCAACTCAACAATTATTAGGACAACATAGAGAAATATGTGCTTTAAGAGGATTGAGTTGGAAGAAACCACATAGTGTTGTTAATTATGTTTTTGAACACCCATATCAAGATCTCTTTGAATTTCATGTTATTGTGATGAAAGAAATGGAAAATCGTGGTTATTCTATTAATCCATTATGGAAAAATCGATATTATCGAGGTCAAAGAATAGGTATTGAAATATCAGAGATGACTGTTAAAGAGAAAAAATGTATTACACATCCTATTTATCAGGAACATAATGAAACTTATTATCAAGAGTGTATTGATAATCTTAAAGGAAAAGGCATAAATGTCGATTATTGAAAATGGAAATACACAATAAATACATCAGATGTTCATATATCGTTCATATAGAATAGGTATATTATACTTGTGAAGAATAAAAATTCATAAAAACTCCCTTTAAAATATGCAGTATAAAAAAGAATCGAGCCATTCGATTCTTTTTTTGTATAAAGGATTAAGATACTATGAAAATAATGGAAAAGTGTTTTTTTTCTTATAGAAAATGTTATACTAAAGAATATAAGGAAGTGATAAAATGAGTTGTATAATTAGGATAAATGAGGCAAGACCTATATTAACAGATACAGAAATTGAAATTGCAGATTTTATATTAGAAAATAAATCTGATGTTATTAATGATTCAACGCAGACATTAGCACAAAAAACAATGACATCACCAGCAGCTATTATCCGTTTTTCAAAAAAAATAGGATTTTCAGGATTTTCACAATTAAAAATAGAATTGGCTAAAGATTTATCGAATGATTCTATGGAATTTGATAATTTATTAGATCCTAATGAAAGTATGGATTCACTATTAAAAAAAGCATATCAGTCAAATATTCAAACAATTGAAAAGACTTATGGATTAATTGATTCAAGGGTTATTGAAAGAGTAGTTCAGGAGATTATTTCTTGTCGTAACATCTATTTATTTGGAATTGGTGGTTCAGGAACAGTGTGTGAGGATTTTCAACATAAACTTTTAAGAATAGGTAAAACATCAATTTATTATGCTGATACACATCTTCAATTAACTGTAGTACCAAACATGCAAAAAGATGATTTAGCATTTTTTATCAGTTATAGTGGAAAAACAAAGGAAATAGTGACTGCAGCAAAATGGGCTAAACATATGGGAATGAAATCTGTTGCAATAACGCAATCTGCTTATAATGATTTGGGAAAATTAGCTGATATGGTTATTACAATTCCAATTGAAGAAAAAGAATTAAGAATTGGAGCAACATCATCAAGATTATCCTCTTTGATTGTTATTGATTTATTATATTATGCAATTGCTAGACATGATAAAGAAGAAACTCATAAACGTATAGTAGATACAAGAAAGATTATTGATGAAATACAGAAGTAGAAATGATTTCTGTATTTTTTTATAAAAAAAGCCATTCATTAAAATGGCTTAGGAGTGATTTGTCCTAGAATGACATAACGATTTGCTCCTGTTGAAGATTTAACATTAGAATAATGGTGATTCAATGTTTCATTTCCTAATATAGCAAAAGCAATAGCTTCTTTAGCATCGCTTGAATAACCAATCTCATCTTGAGTATAAACAGGGATTGGATAGAGTTCATCTTTTATAAATTGCATTAGTGTATCATTATGACTCCCTCCACCACCAATAATAACATCATCCAAAGGGTACTTTGTAAGTATATCTCTCTGATAATGAAATGCAATGCTTTTGGCAGTGAACATTGTGAAAGTTGTGATGATATCTGCCTTTTCATGCTGAGAATATCTTGATAGAATATCTTTAACAAAGAACTCTCCAAAATCCTCTCGACCAGTTGATTTAGGTGGAAGTTTTTGCATATAAGGATGATTCATTAATTCATCAAGTAATACAGAAATAACTTTGCCTTGTTTTGCAATTTGTCCATGATCATCAAAAGGCAGATTATAAAGGATTTGACAAGCTTCATTAATCATCATATTACCAGGTCCAGTATCAAAAGCAAAAATATCATCAATATTTAAAGAACCATTCAAAAATGTTAAATTACCAATACCGCCAATATTTTGAAGAATTCTATTTTTATGTGATTGACTATAAAGAATATATTCGCTATAAGGGACTAATGGGGCACCCTGGCCACCAGCAGCCATATCCATAACTCTAAAATTAGATATAACAGTTGTTTGAAACTGATAAGCAAGAATTGCTGCTTCACCAATTTGTAGAGTTGAGCGATATAAAGATTCTTTATTCTCTGGAATATGAAAAATTGTTTGTCCATGACTTGCGATGTAATCAATTTTTTCTAATGGGAAATTAGCTTTTTGAAGTAGTGCTTTGACTGCATCACAAAAAGAATAACCTAACTCAAAGTTCAAGCTACAAATGAGATCACTATGAGAATGTTCTAAGGAACATGCTTTTTTTATTTTTGAAACAAGTTCTTTATGGAGAGGATATTCGTTATAAGCGATAACCTCCAATTGTGTCTCTGTACTATATCCAGTTATTTTAACAAGAACTGTATCAATTCCATCTAATGATGTCCCTGACATAATACCTATACCATACATAAATATACCTCCTATTTATAAACATTGTATAATTTATGAAATAAAATTTCAATAATTATATGAATATATTGTTTTAAATAGTTATATATTAGGATATTAGAAATAAAATTTCTTAATAATATACTAATTTATTAAAATAAACTAACAATTAATTAATAAATATATTGAAATATTATTTCAGATAATGTAGAATAAAGATGAAAGGAGGGGGAAGTGGATGCCAAAGGATTTAAGTTTGCTGATGACAGAACAACAGAATATAAATACATTACACATAGATGAAATGGATACCATCGACATTTTAAACACGATTAATCATGAGGACCAAAATGTTGCACTGGCTGTAAAAAATGAACTTGCTGCTATTTCTAGAGCTGTAGATGCAATTTATCAAAAGGTTGCATGTGGTGGAAGACTTATTTATATCGGTGCGGGAACTTCTGGACGTTTAGGAGTGTTAGATGCTTCAGAATGTCCACCAACTTATGGGGTTTCATCAACACTGGTACAAGGTATTATTGCTGGAGGTCCAAATGCATTACAAAATGCAATAGAGGGAGCAGAAGATTCTCAAGAACTTGCTAAAGAAGATTTAGAAAAAATTGGATTAACTGAACATGATGTTGTTTGTGGTTTGGCAGCTTCAGGACGTACACCATATGTTATAGGAGGACTTGAATATGCTAATCTCATTGGAGCTACAACTCTATCAATCTGTTGTGTTAATAATGGAGTGATTTCAGATTATGCTCAATATCCAATTGAAGTGAAAGTAGGGCCTGAAGTCATCACTGGATCAACAAGAATGAAGGCAGGAACTGCACAGAAGATGGTGCTCAATATGTTATCTACTTCAGTCATGATCAAACTTGGGAAAGTCTATGGTAATTTAATGATTGATGTTCAACCTACAAATGAGAAATTAAAAGATAGAGCAATTGGTATTGTTGAAAATTGTACAGAACTTTCATCAATAGAAGCAAAAAAATTATTAGAGACAACAAGGTATGATGTCAAATGTGCAATCTTAATAGAAAAAACAGGATTAGATTTTGAATCGTGCCGAGATTTATTATTAAAATATCAGAACAATGTTGCAAAAGTTATAAGACAGTATAAAAAATAATGAAGGAGTGATTCAAATGGCGACAAAAGTTGTAACACCCAATTATAAAAAAGTGAAGAGAATTAAAAAAGAAGATGTCAATACATCTCCAATACCAAAGTTCAGTTATAAAAGTGCTTTTATTATTGTTATAAGTGCTGCACTCTCTTGCTTTTTCCTCCCTAACATGCTTGCAATTTTTGGAGTAGACACAAGAATCACAACAATGATAGGAAACGCTGTTATCATTAGTTTTGCAGTTTGTTATTGTCATTATTTTATAGAAACTGATAAAGGTTTTCATAAAAACTTTATTGGAATGTATTTGGGATTTTTTATAGCAATCGGAATTATTAGTTATTTCTGGTTGTATATTGGACTTTATATGTAAAAGAAAGGGGATTTAGTTCATGATAGATAAATTAACAATGTTTTTTGATCAAAAATTATCTGGACCTATGGAAAAACTAGCACAACAAAGACATTTGCGTGCAATTCGAGATGGTATTGTGGCAACTTTACCATTAATTATTGTAGGTTCATTTTTCTTGATTATTGCAATGCCACCTCTTCCACAAGATTGGGAGATTTATCAATTCTTAAATGGGAATGCAGCAACAATTATGCTTCCATATCGTATGACAATGTTTATTATGACAATTTATGCGACTTTTGGAATTGGATATAGTTTAGCAGAATCTTACAAGTTAGATAGATTAACTGGTGGAATTTTAGCAATGATTGCATTCTTATGCACAATTACACCTATATCTGTAGCGGCAGAAGCAGCAGAAGTGGCTGGTGTTTCAGGTTGGGTTATGCCAATGGCTAATTTAGGTGGGGGTGGATTGTTTGTTTCCATCATCGTCTCATGTTTAGCAGTGGAAGTTTATCGTTTAACTTCAAAATCTAAATTTAAAATCACGATGCCTGCTCAAGTTCCACCAGCTGTAGCACGTTCGTTTGAAGCGTTAACACCAACAATTGTTATCATTGTGGGAATGGCTTGTATTACTTATTTTATAGGATTTGATTGGCATGGTGCAGTTGCAACTGTCGTATCACCACTTGTTAAAGCAGCGGACAGCTTGCCAAGTGTTTTATTATTGATTTTCTTGATTACAGGATTTTGGTCTTTTGGTATTCATGGTGTTTCCATCATTGGTTCTTTAGCAAGACCTTTATGGTTACAATTAATTGATACAAATACAGCAATGGCAGCAGCTGGTCAAGCACCTACAGCAATAGCCGCAGAACCATTTTTCCAATGGTTTATCTGGATTGGTGGTTCAGGATGTACAATTGGACTTGCTATTTTAATGGCATTCCGTGCTAAATCTAAATATGCGAGTTCTTTAGGAAAAACATGTATTGTTCCATCTTTGTTTAACATTAATGAACCTGTCATTTTTGGAACACCAATTGTTTTAAATCCTATCTTAATCATTCCATTTATTGTTGTTCCAATGGTTTGTGCAACGATTGCGTGGATATTCACTTCACTTAATTTTGTAGATAAAGTCGTCATGACAGCACCGTGGACATTACCAGGACCAGTAGGAGCATATCTCGCAACTGGTGGGGATTGGCGAGCAGCAGTCTTGAATATTTTCTTGATTGCCTTATCAGTTATTCTTTATTATCCGTTCTTTAAAATTTATGATAAAAACTTATTAAAAGAAGAACAAGGAGAACTAACTGAAGAGTAAAAAATGAATAGCCTAGCGAATGCTGGGCTTTTCTTATAGAAAACATATGAAAAAATATGATGGGGTGAAGCACTTTTGTCTATTCAATATGAGAGGGTATGACCTTGAGCATAAAGGTTTAGATATTTAAGATTGTTGTTTATTTTTCTAGGACTTTACAATGAACGACACAGATACGTTTATTAAATAAGCAAATGATTAAACAAAAGTGAGAGCGTTGGATATTATTCTAATGAGAACGTTTTACAATATTATAATCAGATTATTAAGCAATCAAAATTCATATTTAACTGTTACAAAATGGCGATAGTCAATGAATCCAATTGGAATAAGAGTCACATTCAATCAATTCTATTATTGTCATCAAAAGCCAATTATTATTGCAGAAAATGGATTAGGCAATCAAGATATGTTAGAATGAGAGAGGACTATTCATGCTCCATATCAAATGACATATCTGAAAGAACATTTTCATGGGATTCGAGAAGCTTAAAAAGAATGAGTTGATACTGACAATGAAGGAAGAGTAAGGTATTGTCGATACAGAAAAGATAGTTTTTATTGGTATCAGCAACTTATTAAAAAGTATTATTAATAGGAGGAAACAGATATGAAGAAATTAGGAATTTCACTCTATGTAGAAAAATCTAATCTAGAGGAAATGAAAGCATATATAGATAAGGCTCATCAAGCAGGTTTTTCGCGCATCTTTTCATGTTTATTATCAGTGAATGAAAGTATTGATAAGATAAAATCAGATTTTTCTATGATCAATCAGTATGCTCATGAAAAAGGATTTGAAATCTTTGTAGATGTGAGTCCCAAGGTATTTGATAAATTAAGCATTAGTTATCAGGATTTAACATTTTTTAAAGACATTGGTGCTGATGGCATCCGTTTGGATGCAGGATTTAGTGGAAATGAAGAAGCCTTAATGACTTTTAATCCACAAGGATTAAAGATTGAAATCAATATGAGCAATGATACACATTACATTGACACAATTATGGATTATTGCCCTAATCGCAGTCAATTGGTGGGATGTCATAATTTTTATCCCCATCGTTATAGTGGGTTATCTTTAGAACATTTCTTAAAATGTACTCAAAACTTTAAGAAGTATGGTTTAACAACAGCAGCATTTGTTTCAACGAATCAGACCAATGCATATGGTCCATGGCCTACAAAAGAGGGCTTGCCAACATTGGAATTGCACCGTGAATTACCTTTAGAGGTTCAAATCAAACATATGATAGCACTAGATGTCATTGACAATATTATTATTTCTAATTGTTATCCAAGCGATGAAGAACTTAAAAAGATTTCACATATGCGATTGGATCTTGTGACATTTAATGTTGAACTTGTTAATTCTATACCTGAAGTTGAAAGAAAGATTGTTTTAGAAGAATTGCATTTTAATCGAGGAGATTATAATGATAATATGATTCGTTCTACACAAAGTCGTGTGAAATACAAAGGCCATGAATTTAAACTTTTCAATGTGCCTGATTATATTAATCCTGGTGATATTATTATTGAAAGTTCTGAATATGGACATTATGCAGGTGAATTACAGATTGCGAAAACACAAATGAGGAATAGTGGGAAAAGTAATATTGTTGGACATATCGTTGAAACTGAAAGATTTTTATTAACATATATAAAGCCATGGCAAAAATTTACATTTAATGAGGTGAAGTAAATGTATTATATAGGAATTGATGGTGGTGGAACAAAAACTGCATTTGGGTTATTTGATGATTATGGAAAATGTTTATACCAAGTGGATTATCCAACTTGTCATTTTTTACAGGTAGGTTTTGATGGATGTGCCAAACTTTTAAAAAAAGGTATAGAAGATGTTGTAAAGCATTTTCCTGATTCTTATCAGCAATTACTAATTGGTATTGGTATTGCTGGATATGGCAATGATAAGGTTATCCGTGAACAGTTGGAATCTCATATTGAAAAAGAATTGAAGGGATATCACTATGTTTTAACGAATGATATGCATATTGCATTAATTGGAGCACTTAATGGGCAAGATGGAATTGCTGTAGTGGCAGGAACAGGATCGATCGCAATGGCGCATGTTCATTCACAAATTTATCGAAGTGGTGGCTGGGGTTATCAACTTGGTGATGAAGGTTCAGCTTATTGGATAGGTAAACAAGTATTAAATGAATTTTGTAAACAGGCAGATAACCGACAACCAAGAGATGAGTTATATAATTATCTCTTAGATTATTTTACAATTGAAAACCCCTATGAAATCATATCTGTTATTCATGATATGAAGAATGAAAGAACAGATATTGCGGCATTAGCTAAGATATGTAGTGACTTTGCAGATAAAGGCCATTCAGTATGCCAAGATATTCTAAAACAGGCTGGTTATCATATTTCACAACTGGTCAAAGGATTGTTACCCCACTTTGAAAAAGAAAAACGAGTGACTTATTATGGTGGTGTTTTTCAAAATGCTATTTTTAAACAATCATTTTGTTCCCAGTTACCAGATTGTGAATTCATAGAACCAATTCATAATGCTCTTGTAGGAGCATATATGTTTGCAAGATTGAGTCTTTAAGACTCTTTTTTTACTATAAAGACAATATTTAGTTTGTCATCAGATTATGTTATAATGAACAAAATAAGGAGGGGCAAAATGGAGAATATCTTATTTGATTTAGATGGAACAATTACTGATCCATTTTTAGGGATTACACAATCAGTTGCTTATAGTTTAAAAAGTTTTGGAATTACAGTGAAGAGTTTGGATGATTTAAAAGTGTTCATTGGTCCACCATTGGATGTATCATTTAGAGAATATTATCAAATGAGTGAAAAGGATAGTTTAAAAGCAGTTGATAAATATCGTGAATATTTTTCTGATAAAGGATTATATGAAAATAAAGTTTATGAAGGAATGGAAGATTTTTTACAATCTTTGCTAGATAATCAAAAAAGACTTTATATATGTACAAGTAAACCGCTTGTCTTTGCACAAAAAATATTAGAACATTTTCATTTAGAGCATTTTTTTCATGGGATTTATGGTGCAGAGTTAGATGGAACAAGAAAGAATAAAGGCGATGTTATTGCTTATTGTCTTGAAAAAGAGAAACTTAATTCAGAGACTTGTATAATGGTAGGGGATCGTCAACATGATATTATAGGTGCTCATGCAAATCATATTCCTTGTATTGGTGTTTTATATGGTTATGGAAATAGAGAAGAATTTGAAAATTATCAATGTGATTATATTGTACAAGATTTAAATGAATTAAAAGGTGTTATTGAAAATGTATAAAAGAGTTATAAGAGAAGCTTTTCTATCTTCTATTCCAGTTATGATGGGATATATCGTATTAGGAATCGCTTTTGGAATGTTGCTGGAAAACAAAGGATATGGTGTTGTTTATGCACTGTTAATGAGTGTTTTTATCTATGCTGGAAGTATGCAATTTGTGGCTATTAATCTTTTAACAAGCGGAGCAAGTTTAATAAGTGCAGCCATTATGACTCTTTTAATTAATGCAAGACATATGGTTTATGGGTTATCAATGATTAAGAAATTTGATGATATGGGAAAGTTTAAGCTCTATATGATCTTCTCACTTACAGATGAAACATATTCATTGCTCGTTGGTTCTCAAGTGCCAGAAGATTGTAATCAAAGGTATTATTTATTTCTTATTTCTTTTTTTGATCAATGTTATTGGATCATTGGGAGCATTATTGGTGCATTTGTTGGATCATTAATGACAATAAATACAACAGGTTTAGATTTTGCTATGACAGCTTTATTTGTTGTTATTGTCTTAGAGCAGTTCTTAACAAGTGAGAGACATATTTATACATATATTGGGTTTGGTGTGAGTGTCATCTGTTTATTGATATTTGGTAGTGAGTCCTTTATTATTCCGTCCATGATTGGTATTATTTTAAGCCTGTTATTTATGTATAATAAGGGAGGAATGAAAGATGCATGAGTTATTGTTAATTGTTGTTATAGCTATAGTTACGCTTTTCACAAGAACAATTCCTTTTCTCTTATTTAAGAATCATAAGAATGCTTTTATTGAATATTTAGGTGACGTTTTGCCTTATGCTATTATGGCAATGTTAGTGGTTTATTGTTTAAAAAGTGTTCATTTATTAAGTGGAAACCATGGTATATGTGAAATGATTGGAGTTGGCAGTGTTATTATTCTCCACATGATAAAAAGGAATACATTGTTATCTATATTTGGAGGAACGCTTGTTTATATGTTATGTGTGCAAGTTTTGTTTGTTTAATAAATGTTCATTCAAGAACATTTTTTTGTTATAATAAAAACAGAGGTGATTCTATTACAGAATATTTTGATTTAGAGAGATTTATGCCTGCAATAGATCATAAATATAATTGTGGTATAGGAGGTATAACTTCAAATATGCTGCTTCACTTTGTAGATGAGGGGGTATTAAAATATGAACCGGAACAAGTTTTTTTAATGATTGGTACAAATGATTTAGGAAATACACTGATGTTAAGTCCTAGAGATATTGCTTTAAACGTTAAAGAATTGATTGAAATTATTCATTATAATTTACCTCATTGTAAAATTCATTTGTTAAGCTGTATACCATGTATTGAAGATCAACATGGTTATAAATCAACAAAACAGGGAATGAGAAGTAATGATATCCTAAAGATGATTTTTAAAGAATACAAGAGAATGATTCCCTATGAATATGTTCATTTTATAAATGTGTATCCAGCTTTATGTAATAAAAAAGGTGAACCAATTAAAAACTATTATGTTGATGGTTTACATATTAATGATGAAGGATATCTTGCTTTATCTAAAGCAATTCAAGATCAATTATGAAAAAGAAACTTATTATAATTATATCAATCATAAGTGCTTTTTTTATAATTGGTTTGGGTGTTTCTTTAAAAATGAAAGAAGGGTATACACTTTCAACGGATAAAGAGATCATTGAGGTGATGGGAAAAATTGTAAATAACATACCTGATGCAGTTGAAATACTGCAAAAGCGTATATATAAAAATGAGGATAATCAATTAATGCTCGTTGTTGTGCGTTCGCAAGGAATGAAAATATTACAAATATTTCAAGAGAATGAGTATCAAAGGTATGAAGAATATTATAATTATATACTAGATGATAAGACAGTGCTTATGCTTACTGATTCACGTCATAAATCAACATATGTGATTTGTAATAATGAGTTTCGTCAAATTGCTGGAATATCAGTTATTAGTGAAACAGATGTTAGCGGTACAAAGCCTATAATGACTTCAGGAAAATATATTATTGAATGTTATAATATAATTGATGAAGCAATGTTTATAAATCTTGTGGATGAGAATGGAGATATTATTGAGAACTTTTCTTTTGCACAAGAGACAATTCGATAAAAGGAGACATTTATGCAAAACTATTGTGAAATATCAACTCCAAAAGGTGTAATGAGAGGGTTCTTTCATACACCACAAAACAAAGAGTTTCCTGTCTGTATCATCTTCCATGGATTTACAGGATGTAATACAGGAACCAAGTTTTCATATGTTCAACTCTCAAGGATGCTAGTAACTCAAGGGATTGGAACGATACGTATGGATTTTTTGGGGAGTGGAGAATCAGATTTGAATTTTAGTGATATGACATTTGATGATGAATTATCATGTGCTAGGATTATTTTAGAAGAAGTTAAAAAAATGCCATCAACAACGAAAATCTATGTATTGGGGCATTCTATGGGTGGTGCTGTCGCAAGTGAACTTGCGAAACTTTATCCTAATGATATTTCTAAATTATGTTTGTGGGCACCAGCATTCAATTTGCCAAGTGCAGTTGAATATTTGAAAGGTCATGTTCCTCAAGCAGATTTCTATGATCACAATGGTTTTCAAATATCAGATGAGTTTGTCAAAGATATGCTTTCAAGAGACTTTTATAAAGGTATAGAGATTTATAAGAACCAATTAATGATTATTCATGGAACAAATGATCAAACAGTACCATTTGCTATATCAGAAAAATATCTTCAAGGTTTTCATAATGCTATTTTTAAACCTATTGAAAATGGCTCTCATAATTATGATTGTTTACAACATATCCAAGAGGTTCTTAAATATACATATGAATTTCTAACAGATGCACTTTAGCATCTTTTTTTGGTTCTAGGAAGATGAAACCGCTACACATAAGAAAGGAATGTCACTGTGTATAATTTTTATTGATTTCATCGCCATATTTTATTGTGTTTTGACATAATTGTGTTATAATCATAAAGGCGAAAAGGAGTGCTCAATACATGAATAACATTAGAAATATAGCTATTATAGCACACGTTGACCACGGAAAAACAACTCTTGTGGATCAATTATTAAAATTATCTGGTACATTAAAAGATAATGAACAAATTGCTGAAAGAGCAATGGATAGTAATGCAATTGAAAGAGAAAGAGGTATTACAATCTTAGCAAAAAATACAGCAATTAATTATAAAGATTACAGAATTAATATTATGGATACACCAGGCCACGCAGACTTTGGTGGTGAAGTAGAACGTATCATGAACATGGTAGATGGTGTTTTATTGGTTGTTGATGCTTATGAAGGAACAATGCCACAAACACGTTTTGTATTAAAGAAAGCATTAGAAGCAAAGGTTAAACCAATTGTTGTTATTAACAAAGTGGATAGACCAGTTGTTCGTATTAATGAAGTCATGGATGAAGTTCTTGAATTATTTATGGAATTAGGTGCAGATGACAATCAATTAGATTTCCCAACTGTATTTGTTTCAGCCTTAATGGGAACATCAAGTTTAGATACTGATCTTGCTACTCAGGTTCCTAATATGGATTGCTTGTTTGATATGATAATTAATGAAATACCTGCCCCTTTGGTTGATGAAGAAGGTGCATTACAATTCCAGCCAGCATTATTGGATTATAATGATTATGTAGGACGTATTGGGATTGGACGTATTCAAAGAGGAAAAATCAAAGTCAATGAAACTGTCTCTTGTATACGTGGAGATGGAACAAAGACACAATTTAGAATTCAAAAATTATTTGGTTTTATTGGATTACATAGAATTGAAATCGAAGAAGCAAGTGCTGGAGATATTGTTGCAATTGCTGGTTTAGCTGATATTGGTGTTGGTGAAACAGTATGTACAATGGGACAAGAAGAGCCATTACCATTATTAAGAGTTGATGAACCAACGATACAGATGGTATTTGGTACAAATACATCACCATTTGCAGGTAAAGATGGTAAATTTGTAACTGCAAGTAAAATTGAAGAAAGATTGTTTAAAGAAACAAATCGTGATGTTTCTTTGAAAATCGAAAGAATTCCTAATAGTGAGGAATGGATTGTTTCTGGACGTGGAGAATTACATTTATCAATTTTGATTGAGAATATGCGTAGAGAAGGTTATGAATTACAAGTTTCAAAGCCTAAAGTTATCATTAAAGAAATTGATGGGGTTCAATGTGAACCATATGAAGAAGTCTTCATTGAAGCGCCAGATGAGTGTATTGGTAGTGTTATTGAATCATTAGGATTTAGACGTGGAACATTAGAAAATATGGAATCTGATAATGGAATGACAAAAGTCCATTATGTTATTCCTTCACGTGGATTAATTGGTTTCATGACAAACTTCTTAACAATGACAAAAGGATATGGAATTATCAATCATTCCTATTTAGAATATAGACCTATGGAAGGCGATGCAGTTGGAGAGAGACAACTTGGTGTTCTTGTTTCAATTGACGCTGGACAAACGACAGCTTATGCTTTAGGTGGTGTAGAAGATCGTGGGGTTATGTTTATTGGTCCAGGTGTTGAAGTTTATGAAGGTATGATTGTTGGTGAACATAGTCGTGATAATGATTTGGTTGTTAACGTCACAAAAGGAAAACAATTAACAAATACACGTTCTTCTTCAAAAGATTCAACAGTTGTCTTAAAAAAGCCTAGATTCTTTAATCTTGAAGCATGTTTAGATTATGTCAATGATGATGAACTTGTTGAAGTTACACCAGAGAATATTCGTTTAAGAAAACGTTTATTAACTGAAAATGAAAGAAGAAAAGCATATAATAAGAAGAATGGATAATTCCGTTCTTTTTTTATTTTCCGAAATTTGACAAATATGATATAATAAACAAGAAGGGAGAGGGGAATTATGAAGAAATTTGAAGGTATTGAACAAATTGGCTTTACAGTCAATAAAGCACATAATGTTGCATTTGGAACGGTTGGAGAATATAAATTTATTATTAATTTTTTACCACAACAAAGACAATATTCTATAATTGCAACAATGAAAAATGATAATGAAACGGGAGTCTTATCACAATATTTAGAAACTATGGATAAAGGTCAGTTTATCAATTGGACTCATTATAAAGATCATGCAGTTATAGTTAACTTAAAAAATGATAAAAATCTTACTGTGTGGGATTTAGATAAAATTATGAAAGAAATTGCAGGCTTTGCATCTCAAAATGGTTATGTCCAATGTTGTCGTCATTGTGGACAAGAAACACCAATAGATGTATGTAGTATAAATGGTTATAATGATTTATCATGTCCTAACTGTTTAGGGCAGCTTGCTGAAAATCAGCCAAAATTGAAAGAAGTTAATCTACCACTTGGAATTGTGGGAGCGTTGGCTGGATCACTGATTGGCGTTTTAGTTTGGGTAATTATTTATAAAATGGGATTTGTTGCTGGTATTACTGGTTTTATTATGTCAGTATGCTGTTTTAAAGGATATGAAATGCTTGGTGGTAGAATTGATAAAAAAGGTGTTTGGATTGCTGTTGCTATAGCGATTGTTATGCTAGGTGCTGCTGAGCTCATATCAGTTGGTTTAGAAATTTATGATGTCTTTGGAGAGATGTATGGAATAAGTATGGCTGATGCATTTAGAGCTATTCCTGCTTTTTTAGAAGAACCTGAAATAATGGGGCCAATTGTTAAGGATTTATTATTTGGATATGTATTTATGGCGGCAGCAAGCTTCTCATATATTAAAAATATTAATAGAACAGTTAGCACGGATGGTGTTGTAGAACGTTTAGGGTAGTGAGAAATCTCTACCTTTCTACATATAATGACATAAGTTTTGTAAATATGACAATAAATATGTACGATTGCAAAGAAATATATGGGAATATTACAAAAAATGGAATAAAGTTTGTATAAAGAAGAAAAAAGTGATATATTATCATTAATAAATGAGGGTATTCTCTTGAAAAAGTAATCGCTTTCATTTATAATAACAAGTAAGGAGGATGGATAGTGAAACTAAAATTACAAGTACAATTTAATAATAAAAATGTTGAAACAACAAATATCGAAAAACTAGTTAAAGAGGATGTTAAGGCACAAGGTGTTAAAATGACAACTGTGGACACATTAGAGGTTTACTATAAACCAGAAGATTCTTCAGTATATTATGTTGCTACAACAAAAACTGGTGAAGTTGTTGGTAATGATCAACCACTTTACATCAGCTAGTTCTTAGTATTACTTCAATAAAATATACCCAAAATGATAAAGGAACCAATCATGGTTCCTTTATTTCTTTGTTTAGGGAACTGGTTCCATAAAAAATAAATATTTTTATAAAAAAATATTGACTAAATCATGAAAGCGTTTTATAATGCAATTGTGGAACCGGTTCTATACGGTGGGAGGAGAATGAAAATGAGCGAGAATAAACAAGAAAAGTACTTGCGTATTTCTAAGGAACTTGTTGAGAATGTAGGAGGTTTGGATAATATTCAAGGTGTTGCGCATTGTGCAACAAGACTACGTATTGTTTTAAATGACAATGCATTAGCTAATATAGAAAAGTTAGAAGAAATTGATTTGGTAAAAGGTGTATTTATTGCTGGGGATCAGTTACAGTTAATTTTTGGAGCGGGTCTCGTGAATGATGTTTATAACGTTTTTAGCCAATATACTCATACTGAAAATATGTCACTAGGAGATATTAAACAGCAAAGTGCTAAAAAACAAAATCCATTACAAGCCATTATTAAATCCTTATCAGATGTTTTTATTGATATTATGCCAGGAATTCTTGCGGCAGCATTATTAATGGGAATTACAGGAGTTTTAAGTAAGTGGGATGTTGTTGCTAATAATGAAACTCTATATGCTATTAATAAATTAGCAAGTTTGGCTTCAAATGGTATCTTTGCTATTTTACCAATGGCAGTTTGTTATAGTGCTACTAAACGATATGGTGGAAAACCTATCTTAGGAATGATAGTTGGTGCTATTATGTTAGATGCTTCTTTAGCAAATGCTTACTCTGTTGGTTCCGGAAGTGCGACTGCGGAAGTGATTAGAATTCTTGGATTGCCAATTGAACTTGTTGGATTTCAAGGGGGAATTATCATTGCTTTGATGATGGGATTTATTGTTGCTAAGTTAGATATTTTCTTTGATAAAAAGATACCTGATGTTGTAAAACTATTGTTTTCGCCATTGTGTACTGTCTTTATTTCAACAGTCTTACTATTTACAATTATTGGGCCAGTTGGACGTGAATTATCGAATGGGATTACAGGTATTTTGATCTGGGTAACACAAAATTTAGGGGCTGTTGGATATATGATTTTTGCAGGTGTACAACAGATCATTGTCATTACAGGATTACATCATATTTTGGGTGCAATTGAAGCTCAGCTTATTGCAGACACAGGAAGAAATTTCTTGAATCCATTAATGTCAGTAGCACTGATTGGTCAAGGTGGAGCAGTCTTGGGGTATCTTGCAATGAATTGGAAAAATCTAAAGGCAAGAGAATTATGTATTCCTTCTTTTGCATCAACTCTCTTTGGAATTAGTGAACCTGCTATTTTTGGAATCAACTTGCGTTATAAGTATCCATTAGTTGCAGGATGTTTAGGTGCAGCAGTGGCTGGAGCTTATGTTTATATTACTGATTTGGCTGCATTCGGTTTTGGAACAACTGCTGTTCCAGGAATTGCTATTTGTGATCCTAGTCATAATGGTTATATCAATTATATTATTGCACATGTTATTGCTTTGATTATTGGCTGTGTATTAACAGTTATCTTTGGCAAGCTGTCTAAGAAAAAATCAGCTGACAATGTAGAAGAAGTGGTTTATGAAATGGAAGATCAAAATGAGTTTACTGGTGAAATTCAAGTTGTTTCTCCAGTTATTGGAGTTGTTAAAAATATTAGCCAATCAAGTGATGCAACATTTGCTTCAAAATCAATGGGAGATGGCATTGTGGTTGATGTTGAAGATGGACAAGTGCTTTCTCCTTGTGATGGAACAGTAACATTTGTATTTCCAAGCAAACATGCTATTGGAATAACGATGAAAGATGGTTCAAGTGTTTTGATTCATTGTGGAATTGATACAGTGAATATGAATGGAGAAGGATTTGAAACATTTGTAACTGTTGGTCAAACTGTAAAAATGGGTGACCCATTATTAACATTTGATATTACTTTAGTGAAAGAAAAAGGTTATTCTTCTGAAACTATGATGGCTTTTGAAGTGAAAGAAGGACGTACTCTTGAAATGAAATTTACTGGACAAACAAATGGTCAAGATGTTATAGCAGTTTTAAAGTAGAGGAATTCATTATGATGACAAAAGAAGATTATTTAAAACAATATAAGAATTATCAGAGTATGCGTGATAATGTTGCTAAAGATCCATATCGTTTGCACTATCACCTCATGCCACCAACTGGGTTTCTTAATGATCCCAATGGATTATGTCAGAATCATGGAACTTATCATATCTATTTCCAGTACACACCATTTGATTGTGGCTGGGGAACAAAATTATGGGGTCATTATACAACTCAAGATATGATTACATTTAAACAAGAAGAGCCATTTTTATTTCCAGATCAGCAAGCTGATAGGGATGGTGTATATAGTGGATCGGCATTTATTGAAAATAATACAATTCACTATTTTTATACAGGAAATGTGAAATTAATGGATCGTGATGATTATGATTATATTCAAAATGGACGTGAACAAAATACTATTCATATAACGAGTCAGGATGGTTACAGTCTTTCAAAGAAAGAAGTTGTTTTAACAAATCATGATTATCCTGCAGATATGTCTGCTCATGTGCGAGATCCAAAAATATTTCAAAAGGGTAATGATTATTATATGGTTTTAGGAGCAAGGAGCCAGAATAATAAGGGTTGTGTTTTAATGTACAGGAGTCATGATTTTATCCATTTTGATTATTACAATCGTATTGAAACACCAGATAAGTTTGGATATATGTGGGAATGTCCTGATTTATTTGAGTTAGATGGACAGTTAATACTTATGGTATGTCCTCAAGGTGTTGAACAAATTGCATATGATTATGCAAATGTATATCAAACAGGCTATTATCCAATCAATTTTGATTTTGACAATAACACTTATCAATTGGGAGAGTTCAAAGAATTAGATCGCGGTTTTGATATTTATGCTCCACAAAGTTTCATTGATGAAAAGGGAAGAAGAATTCAGTTGAGTTGGATGGGGATACCTGATGCATCATATCATAACCAGCCCACTATCTCACATGATTGGCAACATGCATTAACAATGCCAAGAGTTTTAAGTTATCAAGATAATCAAATAGTTCAACAACCCCTTGAAGAATTAAAACAACTGAGAAAATCTTCATTAACGACTTCTCTTCAGGATTTCAATCAACACTGTCCAACTTGTATTTGTTATGAAATGAAAGTGGAATTTGATAATGATCAAGAATTTAATATTAATATAAGAGATGATGTTCAGTTTATCTATCAAAATAATGTTTTAACTCTTTCATTAGGTGAGAGTGGTTGTGGGCGTACAAATAGGAGTGTGCAATTAAATGAAATCACTGATTTTACAATCTATAGTGATACATCTAGTATAGAAATATTTGTTAATGGTGGAAAAGAAGTTTTTACAACACGTGTTTATAGTCAAACACTCCAACAGAAAGTTCATATCAATTCTCATAATAATGGGCAGGTTCATTTTTATGAATTGTCAGGATATCATATAGAAAAGTAGATATGATAATGTCAAACATACATGAAGCAGAACAAGCTTTCAATCAGGTGAATCAAGAAACCTATCGTCTTCATTATCATTTAATGCCACCTGTTGGATCACTTGCAGACCCTAATGGAATGTGTCAAATAGGTGACACATATCATATATACTATATTTATAATCCACTTGCATGTATAACAGATGAGAGAACAGCCTGTGTTTGGGGGCATTACAGTACTCAGGATTTTGTGCACTTTAAAAGGGAGAAGATTGCTATTTATCCAGATAGTCAATATGATAAAGATGGTGTCTATAGTGGTAGCAGTCTTTTAGAATCTGGTGTTTTACATGTTTTCTATACAGGAAATGTGAGATATACTGGAGATTACGATTATGTAACATCTGGACGTGAACAAAATGTGTTATCTGTTTCCTCTTTAGATGGAATTCATTTCAATCATAAGCAATTGTTAATGACAAATAAGGATTTCCCTCATACCATGACAAAACATGTTAGGGATCCTCAGATTTTTAAAGAAGATAATCAATATTATATGGTGCTTGGGGCACGTCATCTTGAGAATAAAGGGCTTGTTCTGATATATGAAAGTCAGGATATGACACATTGGACTTACTTAAATGAACTAACTACCTCAAATACATTTGGTTACATGTGGGAATGTCCTGATATCATTATACTGGGCAAACATAGATTTCTTATTGCTTGTCCCCAAGGTGTTGAAGGCGTTGAATATAAATATCAAAATAGTCATCAATGTGGTTATTTTGAAGTTCATGGTGATTTTCGTAAAAATGGAACTTTAGGAGAATTTCAACAATTTGATTATGGATTTGATTTTTATTCAGCACGTACATTTATAAATCAAAATGGTGAGCGTATTCTTTTTGCATGGTTGGGTATGTCTGAAGCAAGTTATACAAAGAATCAAACCGCACAAGATGGCTGGGAACAAGCTCTTGCTTTACCACGTCTTCTTAAATATAAAGATCATCATATTTATCAAATACCAATTCCACAGTTGAAATCATTACGTCATCACCATGAACAGTTCAACCTTCAACAAAAATTCCATAAAAACAGTTTGTGTTTTGAAATGATAATTCACTTTTTAACATCTACTGATTTCCATATGCATTTAAGGGAAGATTGCTATATTTCATATAATTGTCAAGAAAGTCTCCTAACATTAACAATGTATCAATGTGGTGATGGTAGAGAAAAAAGATCAGTTATTATTCAGGACTTATATAAGTTACAAATCTTTAGTGATATAAGTTCACTTGAGATATTTATAAATGATGGATATTATACAATGTCTACACGTATTTTTGGAAACTGTGATGATATCATCATCAATAAAGTCAATGCACAAGCTGATTTTTATGAATTATTGCCATACCAAATAGAATGGTAAAATCCTTGCTAGCAAGGATTTTCTTGTTTTCAAAGAACCTTTCACTTATAATAAAGGATGAGGAAAATATTATGGATAAAAAGAAATTAACAATGAATGATATAGCCAAAATAGCAGGCGTTGCCAAGAGCACTGTTTCTCGTTATTTTAATGGTGGCTATGTAAAGGAAGAAACAAGAATTAAACTGAAGAAGATTGTTGATGAGTATAATTATGAACCTAATGCAGTTGCCCAAAGTTTAAAAGCAAAGCACTCACATACAATAGGGATTATTGCACCATGTCTAGACTCTATTACCTCATCACGAATGCTCATGGCAATAGATGAATATTTAAAGAATAATGGGTATTCAACAATTATTATAAATACAAATCATAATGAGATTAGAGAACTCGCATCAATAGAACACTTATGGCGAATGAATGTTGATGGTATTATTTTATTAGCAACTGCATTAACTATGACTCATCAGCAACTTGCAGCCAAATTAGATATTCCAATATTGGTGGTTGCTCAGTTATTTAAGGGTGGAATCTCAATTATTTATGATGATTATCATGCTGGTTATGATGTTGGAACATATGCTGCTCAAATGAATCATAAGCAAATTTTATATATGGGTGTGGATCGTAAAGATGAAGCAGTTGGTGTTCAAAGAAAAAAAGGTGTTCTAGATGCTTTGAAAGATTACAATATAGAAAATATTGTTGTAAAAGAAACAAACTTTTCTTTCCAAGAATCACGCAAAGTTATTAAAGAATATTTAACAAATCATCGACCAACTATGATTATTTGTGCAACAGATAATATTGCTTTGGCATGTTATAAAGAAATTCATGAAATGGGATTAAAAATTCCTGATGATATTTCATTGATTGGGTTTGGAGGTTATGAAATTTCAGCACTTGTGACACCAAGTTTATGCACAATTCGCTATGATAATGAACTTGCTGGACAAATGGCTGGAAAAACTATAATTCAATTAATTCAGGAAGAACTGGTTGCACATACTCAGCTAATTGGTTATCAATTGATAAAAGGTGAATCTGTAAAAAAATTATAAGTTATGATGAGTTTGAGAAAAGATTTATAATAGTAGAAATGGAAATGAAGACAAGCCATAAGTTTGTCTTTTCTTAAATATGAATGAGAGGAAAATGAGAAATGATAAGAGATATAGTGACTGATCAGTTTATATTAAGTCAAAAATCAGTAGAAGCGACTCTAGATGATATGGCAATAGTACAAGATTTACGAGATACACTTGTTGCTCATGAGGATCATTGTGTAGGTATGGCTGCCAATATGATTGGGTATCATAAACGTATCATTATTGTGAAAAATAATAATGATCATCTTGTTATGATAAATCCGATTATTTTAAAGACATCTGGAAGATATTACGATACCCATGAAGGATGCCTTTCACATATTGGAGAAAAAGCTGTGAAAAGATATGAAAAAATAAAGGTAGAATACAAAGATATTCATTTTAAAGTAAAGATTAAAACATTTGAAGGATATGTTGCACAAATTATCCAACATGAAATAGATCATTGTCAAGGGATTTTAATTTAGAATCATTAAGAAATTATTGGCAATAATTTAAGGGAGGAGATGAAGTTATGTGTGGAAGATATTATTTTGATGGTGAAACATATACTCTAATAAAGTCTATTGTTCAAGATAATCAATATGAGTATGATGAGGGTGAAAGAGATTTCTTTCCAAGTCAGGATATACCAGTCATCATTGTAAAGAATGAACATTTAACATTGGTTCCATTAAAGTGGGGTTATACAATGAAACAAAATTCATCATTAGTTATCAATGCAAGATGTGAAACATTATTAGAAAAAAGAATGTTTGCTGCAGATGCGAAAACACATAGATGTATTGTTCCAGCAAAAGGCTTTTATGAGTGGGATTCACATAAGAATAAAATCTCATTTGAGCCAAAGCAACATGCTATCTTATTAATGGCTGGAATATATCGTGAAACTCAAAATGAGGTTACAATCATTACAACTAAGGCTAATCAGACAATGCAGGGTATCCATTCAAGAATGCCTTTAGTCATTCCACAAAGTGATCTTCATAAGTGGTTATATGATAATCAATATTTGGAATCTTTTTTGAGTTTGGTTCCTGATGAATTAAATATTATTTCTGGTCAGATTCAACAATCATTATTTGATTAATTGCATATATTATATTGGTGATGTCTATGTCTTTACCTAATGTCCATCCTTTGGTGCTAGATGAAATTATTGTCTTAATAAGTGCCGCTTTCATGGAATCCTTTTCAGCTGATGAACAGGCTGTAGTAGGAACTTTTTTAGCAACACTTGGCAGTGTAGTTTCTTTAAACAGCGTTTATCTGTTATATATTCAAGGGCAAAATCAACTTTTGAATCAGGATAACAAAGATGAAAATCAAGATAAAGACCAAAGTGACAGTGATTATGATTTATTAGAAAAAAGTATTGATAAGATTAAAGAAGAGATTGAAAAGTTAAAAAATAAATAGTTAAAGATAATAAAACACAAAAAGAATTTTTCATCTGATTGTGTTTTCTATTATATTTATATATTTTTAGAACCCCATTTACACATTTCCTGTAAAATAGGCATAAATGATTTGCCTTTGTCAGATAAAGAATATTCAACTTTTGGTGGTATTTGGGGATATTCATGACGAACAATCAATCCATCTACCTCTAATTCTTTAAGTTTATTTGAAAGCATTTTATGAGTCACTCCTTGAAGTGCTCTTTTTAATTCACTATAACGCATGACTTCTGTTTTCCATAACCAAAATAAAATATGCATTTTCCATTTTCCTTCTATTAATGAAAACGCGTAAGCAAAAGGTTTAATATTAATGTCTTCATAAGATAATTCCATATATTCACTCTCCTTTGTGATAGTATCTATATAAAAAGTGCGTTCTATACAAAAGAGTATATATAAAATATAATAGAATTGCAATGAATATAAAAATAAGGAGAAATCATATGACATTATTTAAAGAAACAAAAATAGGCAACTTAACTGTAAAAAATCATTTTATACGTTCTGCGACTTATGAAGGCAAAGCGACTGAAGATGGAAGACCAACTGATGAAATTAAACATCAATATGTAGAACTCGCTAAGGGGGATGTTGGTACGATTATTACAAGTTATGCATATATCACACCTTATGAACAACCAACTAAAAATCAATTAGGTATCTATGATGATAGTCTTATTCCTGACTATGCTAAGATTGTAGATGCTGTTCATGCATATGGAACTAAGATTATTATGCAGATTGTTCATGGCAGTTCAATTGGACAAGGGTATATTGAAACAGCTACGGTTTTAGGACCATCAGCAATAACTCATCCAACATCACAAATCACACCTCAGGAAATGACAAAGGAAGATATTAAGAATGTTGTTCATTATTTTGCACTTGCTGCTAAAAGAGCGAAATCTGCTGGGTTTGATGGTGTTCAAATACATTGTGCCCATGGGTATTTGTTATCACAGTTTATATCTCCACTCTTCAATCACAGACATGATCAATATGGTGGAAATACTGAAAATCGTTCACGTATTGTTCTAGAGGTTTATCAAGCTATACGTGAAGAGGTTGGTGAAGATTATCCTATATGGATAAAAATCAATTCATCTGATGAACAAGAGGGTGGCTTGAGTGTAGAAGAGTTTATAAACATAGCAACTAAACTTTCAAATGCTGGAATGAATGCCATTGAAGTGAGTGGAAATCAATTGAAAAAACATAAAGCTCAAGAACGTGCTTATTATAAAGATGCAGCAGTTCGATTATCACAAGTCATTTCTACACCTGTTATTTTAACTGGAGGATTAAGAGAGTTAAAAGATATTCAACCCATTTATGAAACAAGCCATGTTCATTTTTTTGGGTTCTCAAGACCATTTATCAAAGATGCTACATTTATTAAAAGACTACAAACTCAGATATAAAGATTATTCTTATATCCCTTCTTAAAAAAGAAGGGATTTTTTGGTTGACTTTTCCCTTAGGGAAAGGTGTATGATAATATAAGATGTTTGAAAGACATACAAAGGAGGATTAGTGATGTTATCGATTGGAGAATTTTCAAAGATCTGTAGTGTATCTACAAAAACACTCCGTTATTATGCAGAAATAGGACTTATTATACCAGATGAAATTAATCCTGAAAATGGTTATAGATATTATTCTATTGATCAATTAGAAAGAATGTTATTTATTAATAGATTAAAATCTTATAATTTCTCTTTAGATGAAATCAAAACAATTTTAGAATCAAATAAATTACAAGATAAAAAACTCTATATATCACTTATGAAAAAGAAAAAAGAAATGGAAAGACAGGTCCAAGAATATAATCAAATACTCAATCAATTAAATGATGATATATTGAATGTGAAACAAGGGAACGCAATGATGTCCTATTTAGAAAATATTGATGTTCAATTGGTAGAAGTACCAAAAATGAATATCTTATATATTCGTAAAAGAGTGCATGAATATGAATGTGAAGATGAAGCAGTCCGTTGTTTCAACCAATTAGTCAGAAGAGTTATAGATAATCAACTTACGATTACTGCTCCTCCGATGTCTCTTTTCCATAGTGAAGAATTTGGAGAACTGGGATTGGATTATGAATTTGCTTTACCCATTAAAGAACAAGTGACTGGTTCACGGGAATTTCATCCCCATTTATGTTTGAAAACAGTTATTCGTGGATCTTATTCACAACTTTCTTCAGTTTATACAAAACAGATTGAATGGGCTGAAAAGAATGGTTATGAAAATAATGATGCTTTGTTTGAAGTTTATGTCAATGATCCAGAACAGGTTAAAACTGAGAATGATCTTATTACGGAAGTTTATTATCCAGTAAAAAAGAAAGAAAAAAGATAGAGATAACAAACTTAAGGATAAAATTTATATAAATAAAAATGGAGGGAAATATGAACAAAAAACAATTACATGATTTGATTAAGGAACAACAACCTAATATTTGTCAGATATCTTGTTATAAAGATGGTAAAGAAGTCTATTCAGATGAATGGAATAATTATAAGAAAACAGATGCATGTCATGTTATGTCTGCAACAAAAAGTATAGTCGCATTACTTGTAGGGATAGCAATTGATAAAGGCTATATAAAAAGTATAGAACAACCTGTATTGGATTTCTTTCCTGATTATAAAATAAAAAGAGGAGAAAAAACAATTCAAAAAGTCACAATTAAACATTTATTAACTATGATGGCACCTTATAAGTATAAATATGAACCTTGGACTAAAATTTGTTCAAGTGATGATTGGACGATTTCAGCTTTAGATTTTCTTGGTGGAAGAAAGGGATTAACTGGTGAATTTCAATATTCAACTTTAGGTATACATATATTAACAGGTATTATATCTAAAACAAGTGGTTTAAAAGTTGTTGATTTTGCAAATAAATATTTATTTGAACCTATTGGAATAGAAAAGCATATGAATTATTTGGCAGAAACTGCTGAAGAACATAAACACTTTACTATGTGTAAAGATCCAAAAACAAATGTATGGTTCTGTGATCCTAAAGGAGTAGGGGCTGCAGGCTATGGTTTATGTTTCTCTGCAATAGACATGGCAAAAATCGGACAGCTTTGTTTAGATAAAGGCGTTTATAATGGAAAACAAATTATATCCTCTCAATGGATTGAAGAAATGACAAAACCAAATTATAAATGTGGAGAAGAATTTAGAAATATGTCTTATGGATATCTTTGGTGGATTATAGATGAAAAGAAGCAAATATATTCAGCTATTGGAAATAGTGGGAATGTTATATATGTAAATCCAACATGCAATATAGTGATTACTGTGACATCATATTTTAAACCGACAATTTTTGATCGCATTGACTTTTTACAAGATTATATTGAACCATTTATTATGTTATAAAAATTGAGTTAGAAAAGTAACTTTGATAATCATTATTCTTGTTATATTGTCTAACTTAAAGATAAGCGAATAATTAAGCATTATATTTGCTTTTTTATTTCAGTTTTCTTATGATAGAAACAAGGAGAGTGAGTATATGTTAGAAGTAGGTATAAAAGCACCAGATTTTACATTATTAAATCAAAATGGAGATAATATCTCATTAAGTGATTATAGAGGTCAAAAAGTTATTCTCTATTTTTATCCAAAAGATAATACACCTGGATGTACTAAGCAAGCTTGTGGTTTTGCAGAAAACTATCCACAATTTATAGACAAAGGAGCTGTCATTCTAGGTGTGAGCAAGGACACTGTTGCTTCTCATAAGAAATTTGAAGAAAAGTATCAGTTGCCATTTGTGTTAATTTCTGATCCAGAGTTAGTAGCTATTAAAGCATATGATGTTTGGCAAGAAAAAAACATGTATGGTAAAAAAGTTATGGGTGTTGTGAGGACTACTTATTTAATTAATGAAGAAGGTTATATTGAAAAAGTCTTTGGGAAAGTGAAAGCAGCTGAAAATGCGAATCAAATGTTAGGAGAAATTTAGAAATTCATATTTGTGGATTTCTTTTTTTTTGAATTATAAGGGTAATATATGTTATACTACTTCCATTGATAGGAGGTTGAACATGATTAAGTTAATAGCAACTGATATGGATGGAACTTTTTTAGACTCACAGAAAAAATTTGACCCTGAATTCTTAAGTTTATTTTATAAATTAAAAGAAAAAAATATTAAATTTGTTGCTGCAAGTGGTAATCAATATTATCGTTTGTATCAGAAATTCCTACCATTTAGCGAACATATGTATTTTATTGCAGAAAATGGAAGTTATATTGCTGAAGGTGCAACTGAACTCTATTGCAATATTATTTTCAAAGAACATGTTGAAAAAGTTAAACATTTGATTTCACAAATTCCTAGTTTATTTATGATTTTATGTGGACGAAAGGGTGCTTATATATTAAAAAGGGATTTACAGTATCAGGATGAAGTTAAAAAGTATTATTGTGCATATACATTTATTGATTCGTTTGATTATATTGATGATGATATTATGAAAATTGCTATCTATGATACTCAACATCATATTCAAAATATTATAAATGATATTCAAAGTCAATTGCCTTCTAAAGTTAAGGTTGTGACATCAGGTAATGAATGGATGGATATCCAGAATAAAGAAGCACATAAAGGATTAGGAATGCAATTCTTACAAGCTATATATGATATTGAGCCAGATGAATGTGTCGCTTTTGGAGATCAAATGAACGACTATGAATTGCTTCAACAAGTTAAGTATGGATATGCAATGGACAATGCAGTTCAACCCATAAAAGATATAGCCTATGAAGTCATTGCTTCTAATGATGAACAAGGTGTTATTCAAAAAATAAAAGAGATATTGAATGAGGAATAAGATATGAATGATATAAAAATGATTGTTATGGATTTAGATGGAACATTGTTAACGAAAAATCAAAATATTTTACCTTATACAAAAGATGTATTGATGAAATATCAGGAAAAAGGTATCTCACTTGTTTTAGCCAGTGGAAGAGATATTGACAGTATTCAAAAAATTGGTAAGAAATTAAATATGTCTGATTATTTACAAAATACTTACATTTGTTTAAATGGTTTAGAAATCTATGATATGGAAAATCGATTATTACATAAAGAAGAAAAATTAAAGTATGAAGATGGAGTCCAACTTGCTGATCTAGCTAAAAAGTATCATATAGATATGATTTTCTTTTTCAAAGATTGTTTATATATTTTAGAATATGGAAACACAGGTATTATTAATGATCATTTTATGACTTCTGTTAAAAATGAGATACATGATATATCTGAGATACCTATGTCTTATTTTGATTGTCTTAAAAAAATTGCATTTATTCAGACAGCTGGTACAATGAGTCAAATCATTAAAGATTTACAGAATGAAGTTGAAAATAAATATGAATTATGTATGGTTGAAGACGCCTGGGTTGAAATTAATCCATTAGGATTAAGTAAAGGACATGCTTTAAAAGTATTGTCTGGAATCAAAAACATTCCATTAAATCAAATGATTGCTTTTGGAAATGGTGAAAATGATATTGATATGTTAAAAACAGCAGGAATTGGAGTTGCTATGGGTAATTCTTTTGAAAGTGTTAAAAGTGCTGCTGATGATATTTGTGATGACTGTGAAAATAATGGCATTGCAAAATATTTAATAAATATGTAGTGTATAAGGGTATACTGTTCATAAAGAAGGTGTGATGAATAATGAGTATTGATGCATTTAATAAATTAAAAGAAGAATTATTATCATGTCAAAAATGTAAAGATATTTTTGAAAATGATCCAAGACCAGTGTTTCAAGGAAATAGAGATTCTGTAATTATGCAAATTAGTCAAGCACCATCTCAAAAAGTCATGGAAACTGGTAAACCTTTTAATGATGCAAGTGGTCGCAAGTTGTTAAAGGATTGGTATCAAATTACGAGAGAAGAATTTGATAATCCTCAATATTTTTACATAACATCAGTTGGACGATGTTATCCTGGTAAAGCTAAAACAACAGGTGATATTCCTCCACCAACACATTGCGCGGATTATTTTTTGAAGAAAGAACTTAACATTATTGAACCACAAATTTATATTATTATTGGAAGTTATGCTGCAAAGTATCTTTTTCCCAATGAAACTTTAGAATCATTAATTTTTAATGATCATATCTTTCAAGGAAGACCTTTGTATGTATTGCCACATCCCTCACCATTGAATAGAAAATGGTTAAAAGATCATCCTCAATTTGAGCAAGATAGAATGCCTCAAATAAGAACAATTATACACAAATATATAGAAAAGGAATGATTATCTAGAAATCTAGACAATCACTCCTTTTTATTTTGCTTTATCAAGTGAATAAAGAATATTACCTTCTTTGCCATCTATACGATGAAACTCGTTGGTTTCTTTTGCAGCATAGAGATGATAATGATGGAACTCAACAGGAATATGATCATCTTGGTTTGTAAGAATCAGGTGACAACATTCAATAACATTATCCAATAATGATTTTTCTGAAAAAAAGGTACCATGGTTACGATAGATAGTATCATAATCATTCTCATATGTTTTTAAAACTTCAAGACTTTTCAAGTATTCAGAAACACAAGATGAATATTCATCAAATAACAATACAGAAACCCCACAGGCATCACCAAAAATAATTGTTCTTTCTTCTTGAATCAAAGGACACATCATACCTGGAGTATGTCCTGATACAGATATCATTTGTATATGAACATTTCCTAAATCAAAGATATCGCCATTCTTAATGCCTTTCATTGGTTTCATTCGTGTAGGAATCATATCTGAGTAGGGAATTGTTTTGGTTTCTGGAATTCTTTGCGCTTCCTCATAGCGTGTTGTCATATCCCCATGTTTACGAAAAACGGGAAGATCCTCTAAATTGATGTAGACATCTTCAAAAAGTGCAGCTCCACCCATATGATCATAATGAGCATGTGATAAAATAACAAAGACGGGCTTGTCAGTTAATGTGTCTACGTATTCCTTAATATTCCCGTATCCTGAACCTGTATCTAGTAGACAGGCTTTTTTATCTCCTATAACTAAGTAGCAGCATACACCACCAAGCTCAATTATTCTAATCACTCTTTCACTTAAAATTTCTGATTTAAAATATTTCATTATATTCCTCCCTTATATGAAATATATTTCATTCTTAATTAGACTGTTTCTTAGACAAACACATACATAACTTACTTTCATTATACAAATTGAAAACATTTTGTAAAGATATAAATGAAAAATATATTAAATATAAAATAAATATTGAAATATATTTCATATATGATATACTCAAATTGTAAACACTTACATGACTCGACAAATATCTACAAAGGAGAAGAAAAATGCAAACAAATGGGTTTATTGGAAAATTTCAAGAAAAACTTGAAAAGATATTATTACCTATTTCTGAAAAATTAGGTGAACAAAGGCATCTGGCTGCAGTTCGAGATGCTATGGGAATTTTGATTCCACTAACAATCATTGGTGGGTTTGCGATATTATTAGCGCAACCACCAGTTGATCCAACAACTATGACTGGATCAAACTTTTTCTATCAATTTCTATTAACTTGGTATGATTGGGCGAGTGCAAACTCAAATATATTATTTATACCTTATAACTTAACATTAGGAGCTATCTCTTTATATGTTGTTGGTGCCGTTGCTTATCGTTTAGCAGAACGATATGGCATTCCAAAACTAGAAAGCTGCTTTACTGCTCTTTTAACTTTCTTGTGTATTGCGGCTGCGCCACAAACATTGGAGACTGGCTCATTTATGCCAACTGCGAACATTGGGGCAGGAGGAATGTTTACTGCTATTTTGGTTGCAATTATTGTAGTAGAAATTACAAATTTCTGTGTTAAACACAATGTGACAATTAAAATGCCTGCCTCAGTTCCTCCCAATGTAGCCTCACCATTTAAAGTTTTAATACCAATGGCTATGAATGTTATTGGATTTATCTTGTTAAATGTTGTATGTACGCAAATGACAGGAGGAGGATTATGTGATTTACTTTCTCATGTATTACAGCCGTTATTAAGTGCTAGTGAATCTTTACCTTCTATCTTATTATTGCTATTGTTATCACAGATGTTCTGGTTCTTTGGAATTCATGGAGATAATATGGTAGGAGCAGTTGTAACACCTATCATTACTATGAATATTGCACTTAATCTTGAAGCATATCAAGCACATCAAGAAATGACACATATTTTTGCTGGTCAATTTAATGGTGTCTGGGGTGGATGGTGTACATATATAGCACTTTTGATTGCTATGATTTTAGTCACAAAATCTAAACAAATGAGAGCTCTTTGTAAACTTGCACCATTATCTACAGCCTTTAATATTAATGAACCCCTTGTATTTGGAGTGCCTACAGTCTTGAATGTCTTCACACTTATTCCAACTTTACTTTGTACTATTTTAAATATTTGTATTGCTTATGCCTGTACATATTTTGATATTATTGGAAAAACATATCTGGTATTACCTTGGACAACACCTGCACCATTAGCCGCTTTCTTATCGACAATGGATTGGAAAGCACCTGTTTTATGGATACTATTGTGTGCCTTAGATGTTCTCATCATTATGCCGTTTATTAAAAACTATGATAAAACTTTGCTTGCTGAAGAAGCCAAGAATGAAGCATAGAAAAAGACCACTAGTCAGTTTGATTAGTGGTCTTTGTTGTAACAAAGTAAGCCAGCAGAATATCTATGAAGACATAAAAAATAGTACGATTTTCAAGATAGTGAACTTGTTTAGGAGATTGGAAAAGTGTGAGCGGTAAGGAAGGAAGAGTAATTGAGAGTTGACATAGTTTACATAATTGAGATTCAGGATTGGTTGTGACTAAGACAATTGTTGCACCTGATTCTTTCCATTTTTTCATCTCTTTATAGTAAAGATCATGATTACCAGAGACAGAGAACACAATAATCGCATCATTTGGTGTCAGTGTCTTGTCAAGAAAACTCACTTTAACACTATCATTAACACATTCTCCCCAGTAGTCTTCTACATATAAAGAATATATTAACTGTTTCGCTGCTAGAGAAGAATTACCAATCCCAACAGTTTTAAAATTTTTTGTTTGTAGAATATGAACAAGTTCAATAATCTTACTTTCATCTATACTGTTTCTCAACTCATTAAAGGAACTTTGATAAATATCAATAATTTCATCAGAAAGAATTGTTTGCTTTTGATTTCTTGAACGATGATTATAATAACCTTCTAAAGCATAACGAAATTCACTATAACCTTTATAACCAATTTTCTTAGATAAACGTAAGATAGAAGATGGTGAAACTTGATAAATTTCAGCCGCTTCCGCAATGGGATTATGAATGACCACCTCAGGGTTTTCCATAATTAAATCACAAGTTGCTCTTTCTTTTTTTGTTAAGTTACAATAATGAATAGATACTTTTTGCATTGGATCCATATAAGACACCTCTCTATATCAATTATTATAACAAATATGAAATATATTTCAATTATATTACACTTTATGTTATTTTGTTTAATAATGAAAGTAAAGATAAAAGAATGTTCAATATTAAGAGGCTGTAACGAATAAAGATTTTTAATCTTTAGGTGTTACGCCTTTTTTTACTTTATTGTTATGATTTAGAAAAAAACAAAGTTATCCGGGTGGGGATAACTTTTTGAGTACCATAAAAATAACATGCATTTTTTGCACTTTTTCATTTTGAATTTTACGAAATTATTTGTGATCTCTTTCGAGACTTTTTATTGTGGTATTTACATATATTATAGGCAATCCCTATTAATAATAATTCAGTCTTTACATTGAGTCTTCCTCTTCTTCTTAATCGAGCGTAATTCATGTCCTGTTTAATGACACCAAATGCTCCTTCAACTTGAATACATCGTTGCTTCTTCATTTCTTTCCCTTCATCATTACCTAAGTTTTCATCAACTCTATTCAGTAATTCATTTAAAGCATAATTGATTTGTATTTTTCGTTGTTCTTTTGCTTTCGTACATTTATCCTTGACTAGGCAAGTATGACATTGACCGCATTCAAATACTCGACTTATTTGTAAATATTCTCCTTTGGTATTCCATCGTTCATCCTTTTCAATATGAAATGGATGTCCTTGTGGACAAACTTTAAATCCTTGTTCATCATATTGCCAATTCATTGGATTATAGATCTGTTTTTTAAAATCTGATGAATTCTTTTTTGCATAATAATTATATTTTAATCCAAGTTCCATTCCATTAATAACATTGAATAATAAATTGTCATAACTCCCATAACCTGCATCAGCTATAGGCCATCTTGGATACCTGTCGTAGATATCTTTATACTTTTTCATAAATGGGATATATGTTCTGGTATCAGTAGGATTTGAAAATATTTCCATATGCATAATGTATTCGTCACATACACCAATCTGCAAGTTATACCCTGGCTTAAAAACACCCGTCTGATTATAATAGTCATATTTCATATTCATCATAGTTGCATCATGATCAGTTTTTGAATAACTGTTTCTATCACCGCAAATTTCTAAAGATTTTTCATATCAATCCAATCTCATATAAATATCAAGAAATTCATCATAATATTTCTGTAATATAGATCGATTTCGACCTTTTCCATATACAATTTCAGTATTATTTTCAACCATCATATTCATTAACTGCTCTACAATGAATCCTATATCATTGGAAGAATATTTTGACTTTGTTTCATATCTTAAATGAAAATGCTCATTTAACTTTGAAATGAAATCAGTTGCTTTTGAAAATGTTTTTCCTGATATCCAAGTATCGCTTTTTCCATACAAAACTGTTCTTTTTTGCATTAGCTTCTATTTTAGTTCCATCAATATACAATTTAGAAGCATCAACATCATCTAATTCAATAATTCTTTTGACAATATCATAAAAAATATCTTCAATAGACATCGATAATTTATCTGATATAAATCTTTGAAAAGCCATAAATGATGGAGTCTGTTCATTAGATAACCACATATATCGAATATCGTATTTACACAACTCCTCCATTTTTCTTAATTCACCTTCGCCATTCATGAATGCAAACAATGTAACTTGCAACATCATATTAGGGTCGTAGCCCTTATTGCCTCTATGAGAGCAATTAAAATATTTAGAAGTATCAATTCCTTTCATGATTTCTACGAATGATGCCACAGGATCATCTGCAGGAACGAATGTAAAAAAATCTAGTGGAAGTTTGCATTGAAATGCGTTATAATTACCATTGCTTATGGGATAATTAGATTCTAATATTTCAATCGTATTCATAATCTAATTATACTAAAAACAGCACATAAATTCATTCCAGAATCTACGTGCTATTTTTCATTTACTATCATATACATTTATTTTAATGCGTTACAGCCTCTTTTTTGTTATTTTATAGAAATTGGTCTATAATGGTAATGAGGTGATTTTGATATGTGTACAGCATTTCAATTCAATGGATATTTTGGTAGAAATTTAGATTTGGAAACAACATTTGGTGAACAAGTTGTATTGACACCAAGACATTATTCTTTTCCATTAAAAAATGGAACATTGTTTAAAAATCAATATGCAATGATTGGTATGGCATGGAAAATTATCCATTATATGCTGAAGCTATGAATGAAAAGGGATTATGCATGGCTGGCTTATATTTTCCAGAAAATGCTCGTTATTTTCCTGAACAGGCAAATAAAACGAACATAACACCTTATGAGCTGATTCCCTATCTATTAGGACAATATGAAAGTGTACAGGAAATGAAAACAGTCATTGAACAAATTTCTCTTTTAGATATTTCTTTCAATGCAAAAATTCCTTTAACACCTTTACATTGGATCATTGCTGATCAAAAAGAAAGTCTGATTCTACAATCAACGCAGTCAGGATTGCAGGTTTATCAAGATGCTTTTCATATTTTAACCAACAATCCACCATATCCTTATCATCAATGGAATGTTCATAACTATATGCATTTGACATCGTCTTATCCTCAAGATCATTTAACTAGTCAATCATTGAAGCCTTATGGAAATGGATTTGGGACAATTGGTATTCCTGGTGATTTTTCACCTGCTTCACGTTTTGTGAAGACATTGTGGTTAAAGGAAAATGTTATGATAAATGAAAAAGAAGAAGAGAATGTCAGTCAGATTTTTCATATTTTAGATGCTGTCGCAATGGTCAAAGGTTCAGTAAAAACAATGCAAAATCAAGAAGATTATACGGTTTATTCTTGTTGTATGAGCATGAATGATGGAGCTTATTATTACAAGACATATGAAAATAATCAAATTCATTGTATTCAAATGAAAAATAAAGTTTCTGCTTCACAATTATCTATCTACCCATTAAATAGACAACAAAATATTCAATATCAATAAAACTGCTTAGGCAGTTTTTTTGTTTATTATCGTTCATAAAAATATTAAAAATAAAACATTTTATATAGAAAAAGTAGGTTATACTTTGTTTAGAAAATGAAAGGGATTTAGCGCTACGAATTTCATAATATTAGGAGGAAAAATATGAATTTTTTTAATAAGCTACAGACTGTCTTAGAAAAAGTTGTTGGTCCATTTGCAACAATGGTCGCCAATAGTAAATACATTAAAGCATTAACAGAAGGTTTTATGTATACAATGCCAATTACATTAGGGGTAGCAGTTATTGCCGTTTTGTCTAATTTGCCTATTGATCCATGGGTTGATTTTTTAAACAGTACAGGATTATATACAGTAGGGCAAGAGGTTATATCTTTAACATTATCTTTACTTGCTATTTATGTTGTAGGAGCAATTGGATATTGTTTTACTAGAAATGAAGGTGAGCAAGGAATTATTGGAGCTGTCATGTCTACAGCAGCGTTTATTATTTTAATGCCAATTCAAACATTTACTAATGAAGCTGGAAGTTCAGTTTCAGCTTTAGCTACCAATTATATGGGGAGTGACGGAATTTTCTTGGCATTAATTTTAGGTTTATTAATTCCAAGATTATACTGTTTTTTAATGAGTAAAAACTTGAAATTGAAATTACCAGATTCAGTACCACCAATGGTAAGTATGTCATTAGCACCTACATTTGTGGCTATGATTATCTTTACATTAGTTTTGGCCTTAAAATGGGCATGTACATTTACACCAAATGGAAATGTATTCAATGTTGTTTCAACATTTATTGGTCAGCCAATTTCATATTTTGGAGCTTCACCAATATCATTAATTATTGTCTTTTCATTAATGAATTTAATCTGGTTCTTTGGTATTCATCCAAATGCTATTTTAATGCCATATATGCCTGTTTTAATGATGGCTTCTATGGCTAACACTGAAGCTTTTCTAGCCGGAGAAACAATGCCTTATCTTATTTTTGGAATTTTAGGGGCTTGTGTTCAAATTGGTGGTGCAGGAAATACATTAGGATTATGTATTGCAACCCTATTTGCAAAATCTGAAAAGTATAAAGCAATGCGTAAACTTGTTATCCCAGCTAATATTTTCAATATTAATGAACCAATCATTTTTGGTTTCCCAATTATGTTAAATCCTTTATATGTGATTCCAATGGTCTTTTCACCTGCAGCTTCAGGATTAGTTGCTTGGGCTTTAATTGGTATTTTACCAATATCTTTTAATCCAACAATTTCTATGCCTTGGGTAACACCTGGATTCATTACTGTGTTCTTCCAAGGTGGAGTCTTCATGTTGTTATTATGGTTAATAAGCTTGGCTATTCATTTTGTCATGTATTTACCATTCTTCTTAATTGATGACAACAATGCTTTAAAACAAGAACAAGAATTAAAAGCGAAATAGAAGTTTGTTTAGACAAACTTCTTTTTGGAAAGGAGAAAACATTATGGCAAAAATACAATGTAATGTCATTTCATATACATTAATGAGAACTGTTGATATTGATGTGATTTTACCAACAGTTACGATTCCTGAAAGTATGATTAATAAGGGAAAAATTCATCATGATTATCATAAGAAATTTCCAGTACTCTATCTTTTACATGGATTTGGAAATAATCATGCACAATGGTGTGGCTATACAAATGTTGAATTATATGCTGAAGAAAGACAGATTGCTGTTGTTATGATTTCAGGTGAAAATAAAAAATATATTGATCAAGATGAGGATTTATTCGCAGATTTTATAGAAAATGAATTACCAGAATTTATTACTCAGGTTTTCCCTGTTTCTACAAGAAAAGAAGATACTTATATTGCAGGACTTTCTATGGGTGGATTTGGTGCTCTTTATCATGGATTGAGTCATCCTGAAAAATATAGTGCAATTGGTGCATTTTCACCAGGTATTGAAATGCAGGGAAATCCAATTGATCTTTATGAAGTTTTGGATCAATGTCAACATGAGATTCCTATTTATATGGCTTGTGGTGATAAGGATTTTCTTTATGATACGAATGTTCAATTCGTTAAAAGTTTAAAAGAAAAAAAGATGTCATTAACATGGTTGAGTGTACCAGGCTATGAGCATGAATGGCGTTTCTGGGACAAGTGTATTGAAGAATTTTTAGATTGGATTCAGCGAAGTGATGCTTATGCAAATGCAAAAAGAAAAATTTAAGGAGGTAAAATATGGGATTTCCTAAAGACTTTTTATGGGGTGGTGCTACAGCAGCCAATCAATACGAAGGTGGTTATTTGAGTGGTGGTAAAGGCTTGGCGACTGCTGATACCATTACAAATGGTGATCAAAAACATCCTCGACGTATTATGATTGAACTTGAGGATGGAACAAAAAAAGAAATAAATCGTTTTGAAGATGTGCCAAAAGGTGCAAAAGCTATTGTTGATGAAGATGTTTATTATCCAAGTCATGTGGCAACTGATTTTTATCATCACTATAAAGAAGATATTGCTTTAATGGGTGAAATGGGATATAAAACGTTTAGAATGTCTATTAACTGGTCACGTATTTTTCCTCATGGTGATGATGATCAACCTAATGAAGAAGGTTTAAAATTCTATGATGATGTTTTTGATGAATGTCATAAATATGGAATTGAACCACTTGTGACAATTAATCATTTTGATTTGCCGCTCCATTTGTCTTACCAATATGAAGGATGGTTAGATCGTAGAACAATAGATTTCTTTATGAACTACTGTCGTACTATTTTTACGCGTTATCAAAATAAAGTTAAATACTGGTTAACTTTTAATGAAATTAATTTTTTAAGAGATTATTCTACTTTAGGTATTACAGAAGCATCCAATCCTCAAAAACAGCAACAGGCCATTTATCATTTGTTACTTGCTAGTGCAAAAGCAGTTTATTTAGGACATCAAATCAATCCGGATTTTCAGATTGGTTTAATGATTGCTAATATTTTATTCTATCCGGAAACATGTCATCCCGATGATGCTATTGCTGAAATGGAAATGGCGAGAGATTTTAAAGATTTCTACTATGATGTTCAATGTCGTGGTTATTATCCAGCCTATAAATTAAAGGAATTAGAAAGACAGAATATCATTTTACAAAAAGAAGATGGTGATGAACAAATTCTTCTTTTAGGGACAGTAGATTTTATATCATTTAGTTATTATAATTCGTCTGTTATTTCAACACATGGAAATAATGAAAAATCAGGTGGTAATCAGTTAGGTGGCGTTAAAAACCCATATCTTGAAGAAAGTGAATGGGGATGGCCTATCGATCCACAAGGTTTAAGACTTGTTTTAAATCGTTTATACGATAAATATCAACTTCCACTTATGATTGTTGAAAATGGTTTAGGAGCTTTAGATACAATTGAAGAAGATGGTAGTATTCAAGATGATTACCGCATTGATTATTTAAGAAAACATATTCAACAAATTCAAAAAGCAATAGAATATGATGGTGTAGACGTTATAGGATATACACCATGGGGATGTATTGATCTTGTCTCTGCAGGAACAGGTGAGATGAAAAAGCGTTATGGATTTGTCTATGTGGATATGGATGATTTTGGAGAAGGTACACTTAAAAGAATACGCAAAAAATCTTTTAGCTGGTATAAAAAAGTGATAGAAACCAATGGAGAAGATCTTGATTGATGTAAGATAGTAAAATGTGTTAGAATGTTGCTGGTGATAGAAATGAGATTGATTTTCGATGAAGAATATGAAGATGTTGATAGTAGTATTAGAGATTATGATGATAATAAATATTGTTTGTTTATAGATTCAGCAGGAAGTAATGAAGCACCTTCCACTATAGAAGTTCATTGGCATGAATGGCTGGAAATTGTTCACATTATTGATGGACATATGACAACTATTACACCATCTGGTTCATTTGAGGTTGGACCAGGTGATGTGATTGTCATTGGTATGCAGTCACTTCATAAAATGATTGGAAATGCAGGTCATTTTCGTCTCCAATGTTTGCATATTAATAATGGTTTTATTATACAGCACATGCCTTCTACATTATTGCTTGATAAAGTATTTATGATTAAAGATTATAATGGTTTTATAGACTTGTTTTCACAAGTTATTGCTAAAATGAATCATGATGATATTATCTCCCAATTAGAATATAAAGCGTCCCTTCTTTCCTTGTTGGCTCATTGTCTTCAGGAAAGTCATTATGATCCTACATCCTATCATCATGAAAATAATGATATTTTTTCAAGAATTCTTTTCTTTGTCAGTACTCATTATCGTGAAGATATATCTTTACAGTATTTATCGAATCATTTTGGTTATACAACTCAGCATATTTCATTGATGTTTAAGCGTTATTCAAATACAAACTATTATACCTATTTAACAAAGCTTCGTTTAGATAGAGCAAAGTTTTTATTAATGACATCATCAAAACGTATTATTGATATAGCTTTTGAATGTGGTTTTTCTAGTGAACATGCTTTGATTAATCATTTTAAAAAATGGTATGCAATGACGCCCTCACAATATCGTAAACAGCAACATTCATAAAAAAGCAAGGGCTTTTCTTTAGAAAAAGTCCTTATTTTATAAGGAGGACAAAATGGAAAAGAAAGTACTAGTGATTGATGTAGGTGGAACTTTTATCAAATATGGTTTGATTGATGAAGAATGTCAGTTAACAAAGACATCTAAAATCAAAACACCTTATGAATCTCAAGAACATTTTTTTAAGACATTACAAAATATTTATTTATCATATAGAAATGAAAATATCCAGGGAATTGCGATGAGTGTACCTGGAAAAATAGATATTGAAAAAGGTGTGATGTTAACAAGTGGAGCACTTGTTTATTTGGAAGGTTTAGAACTTGCTGAAAAACTTTCAGCATTATGTGATCATTTACCTGTATCGGTTGAAAATGATGGCAAAGCAGCGGCTTTGTGTGAATCATGGGTTGGACAAGCTAAAGATTGTCAAAGTTGTGTCGTTTTTATTTTTGGCTCAGGAGTTGGGGGTGGTATCGTTATGAACCATCAGGTTTTACGTGGATTGGATTTGATTGCCGGTGAATTTAGTCCTGTTTTTGTAGATTTGCATCAAGGAAATTATCAAAGCTTTGCTGGTGAGTATTCAACTTTAGCAGTTGTAAAAAAGATACAAAACATGAAAGAAGATGAAAATATTGATGGTGAACAAATGATGCAGCTTTATCGTCAGCAGGATGAAGAAGTTGTTGTTGTGTTAGAGGATTGGTTTGATGCTATAGCAAAATTTTGTTATAACATTGATTGTATCATGAATCCTGAATGTTTTTGTATTGGAGGAGGAATCAGCCAAGACCCATTGTTTGTAGAAAAAATTCAGGAAAAGATTGATGAAATCTTTACAAAGGCTTATCTGTTTAGAAAGCCTCAAGTGAAAACTTGTCAATATCATAATGATTCTAATTTAATTGGAGCTTATTATACATATTGTCAATTATTTCAAAAAGGTGGTGAAAAACTATGAAAATGATTTTTCGTGGTGATGATTTAGGTATAAGTGAGGGAGTAAATTATGGTCTATTAAAATCTATTCAGGATGGAGCATTGAGCTGTGTAGGAATAATGCCTAATATGGAAAGTGCCAGACATGGTTATCAATTGATAAAGGATATTGATATTTGCCTGGGACAACATACAAATATCTGTTTAGGAAAACCAATCAGTAATCCTGCCCTCATTCCATCTTTGGTTAATGATAATGGTGAATTTTATTCGAGTCATGATATCAATCATCGACAAGAGGATATAATTGATATTTTGGAATGTGAATTAGAGATTGAAGCCCAACTCAAAAGATTTATAGAGATAACTGGAAAGAAACCAGAATATTTTGAAGGACATGCTGTTTTTTCTAAAAACTATTTACAGGCCTTAGAAAATGTTGCGAAAAGACATCATCTTTTTTATGATAATCCTATGGATCCAAACTGGCAAAAGCAGCATCATATTTATTCTTTAGATTTCTTTTCGTTTGATGAAAAAGGTCTTTATGATCCATACACATATTTTGAAAGTCAACTAGCGAATATTCAAAAGAATGAATGTAGTATTGTTGTATTTCATCCTGGTTTTTTAGATCAATATATTTTAGAGCGTTCTTCTTATACCTTGATTAGACCCATGGAATGTGAGTTTTTATGTAGTCAATGGTTAAAAGATTGGTTGGAAAAATATCATATTCAGGTTGTTAATTTTCGTGATTATCAAAAGGGGCTGTAACGAAATAAATATTTCATAAATGAGCTCAACCAAAAAGGACACTGAAATCAATTGATGATTCTCATTGTCCTTTTTGGTATAATTAGATTATGGAAACCATCACATTTACACAATCTAATTACACTGATAATTATAACGCATTTCAGTTATCTTTGCCACTAGATTTAGGTATAAAAATTAATCCTGATGATGAGGTTGTTTCTTTCTTAAAGGCGCTAGAAGGAGTGAATCTTAAGAAGTATTTAAAAAAAGATGAGCGTCGAGGTAGAAAGGGATATGATAACGTTTTGCTTTTGAAGGCTGTCCTCTTTGCGAGAATGATTGGACAATGCCATCTTAGGGATCTGCAATCCTTATGTAGGTACGATATCAGATTCATGTATATCATGAATGAGGAAACACCAAGCTTCATGACGTTTGAACGTCTCATGAATGATTATCTGATTGATGATATTGAACATATCTTTTTTGACGTCGTTGGCAACATTTGTCATCTCATGGATGTTGATAAAACAGTTCAATTTATTGATGGTACAAAGATAGAAGCCAATGCTAACAAATATCCCTTTGTATATAAGGCAAGAATACTCAATGCCAGAATGAGATTGTTTTCTAAAATAACGCATGCAATCATTGAGGTAAACATGGAAAGTGGTTTTGACTTTCCATATCATCATTTTTACTGTGCACAGGAAATAGGATATATTGTGCAGTATCTCATGGAACTGATGGTTAGTGAATACATTGAACCAGTCTATGGAAGAGGAAGAAGAAAAAATGATATTCAAAGATGGTATGACCTGTTTCTTGAATATTATATGAAGCTTGATGAATATGAATATTGGCTGTCTGTCATAGGAAAAGATAGAAACAGCTGTTCAAAGACTGATCATGATGCCACAATGTGTGCAACAAAGATGGATTATTACTGCAATACCGGGTTGAGTAGACCATGTTATAATGCACAGATAGCAGTAAGTGATGGCATCATAGTCAATGCAGATTTGTTTCAGCGACCAGCAGATGCAAAGACATTTATACCATTCACGGAACGATATAGGAAATTCACAGGAGGATATCCAATATATCCAATGGCAGATGCCAGATATGGAAGTGAAGATAACTATATGTACTGCCTAACCCATGGAATGGATCTATATATGAAATATGGAATGTATGCAAAGAAGAATGAATCAGGATTCATAAAAAAGAAGTTCAATCCATATAACTGGGAAAAGAATAATAATGGGTATAAAGTATGTCCAGGAGGGCTAGTTTTTGATTGTCATATTGGAGACATATATGATGAAAGTGGAGAATATCTGAAAATAAAGCAAAAAATGACAAGCCAAGAAAGCTGCGAGGGATGTCCCTATAAGGAAGAATGCTGCAAAAGGAAAAATCATAGGAAGGTACTGATAAGAGATACAGTACTGGATGAATTCTATGCAGTTGTTGATAAAAATCTATTTATTGAATTTGGAAAAGAGCTAAGGAAACAAAGAAGCATACAGGTAGAAGGAGCATTTGGAGTGATAAAGCAGGACATGAAATTTACAAGATTGACAAGAGGAGGAGTAAAAAATGCAAAAATGGAATTTCTCATAGTATACTTAGGATACAATCTAATTAAATATCATAGGTATCGACTAAAAATAGAGAAAAAAAGGCAAAAAGAACTTCTCAACTTTAAAGTTATGTACATAAAAAATGAGATTTGAGTGATATAGGGATATTGCGCCCAAAAACAGCTGAAAATGATATAAAAACGACAATATTCATCTTCAAAATGAAAGAAGATGTTTTTTACATCAAAAACATAAAAAGAAAAGAGCTGAAAGAAATCAACTCTTTAAAAAGTTATTTTCGTTACAGCCCCTTTTTCTTTTGGAAGTGATAAAATAAATAAGAACTCGTGAAAGTGATGTGAGAAAATGAAAGCATGGATTAAAATATGTTTATGTATAGGTATCAGCTTGTTTGGTTTAACAGGTTGTCAAAAAGATAAAATATTAAAACCAAAACAAGAAACATTTCAAATAGAATTAGGAAATAAAATTCCTTTAGAGGCAAAACTGTATTTGAATTTTGATGGGTTAACAGCCAAACAAACTCAAGACATTGAAAGAAATAGTATTATGTCATTACAAAAATCAAATCAATCTCATTCATATGAAGATGTTGGAATTTATCAGGCTCAAATAAAATATCAAGGTGAAGTTCTTGAATTTCCAATTGAAGTTATACAAACAAGAGCGCCTGTTATTTTAGGTCCAAATACTCTTTATCTTCAACAGGGACAACAATATGATTTTCAAGAGAAATATCGTATGATTTGTTATAGTGAATTAAAAGAAACTAAATTTGATTCATCAAATATTGATATTCATAAAGTAGGAACATATTCACTAATAATAAAAGCAATGACAAAAGATAATCAATTGTCTTCTCAAAGAAATATTACTGTTCATGTTCAGAAAAAAGTTCATTCTATAAATAAAAAAACTGTTTTCATAGATGTTCCATACTATAATCAAATGGATGTCAATGCACCAAATGGTTGTGAGACAACTGCACTCTATATGGCATTAAAGTATAAGCGAAAAGTCAATATAGAATTAGTTGATTTTATTAGGCGGCAACCTAGCAGTCAATCACCATACTTTGGTTTTTCTGGAGATCCTTTTGGACTGCCAAGTCAAGCAGATGATTACTATACTATTTTTCCTACGCCACTTATTCAATATGCTAAAGATTATGGGGGTCTTCGTGATATATCTGGTTCTGACTTAGCTGATATAAGAGACGAATTGACTAATGATCATCCTGTTGTTGCTTGGGTTACAGGTAATCTTTATGAACCACAATTGAAGACTTACTATTTCGGACAGGCTGTCAAGAATCTCCATATTGTTCTGGTGAATGGCTATGATATGAATAAAGAAATTTTTTATATTCAAGACCCAATGAATAGAGAATTAAAAGAAGTTTCTTTTCAAGATTTTGCTTTGGCATATAATGCTATGAAGTTTGCTATATGTGTTGAATAGAATCAATATATAATAAAGGAGAGTAAAGATGGATATTCAATTATTTATAATTCAGTATTGGGAAGATGTTGCAAAACAAAAAGAAGAAGCATTAAAAAGATATTTTTATGAAAATGCTTATATTCGTTGGCATGATTCTAATGAACAATTTAATGTTAACGAGTTTATAAGAGCAAATTGTGATTATCCTGGCAATTGGTGTGGAAAAGTTGAACGTATTGAGTGTTTGAATCATACTGTTGTTACAGTCACGCATGTTTATTCAAGTGATGCCTCATTTCACGTTGTTTCATTTTTTGAGATAGTAGATAATAAAATTACATCGCTTGATGAATATTGGGGTGAAGACGGTGATGTTCCACAATGGCGAAAAGAAAAAAGAATAGGCAAACCTATTCAATAAAGAAAGGAAATTATGAGTAATGAATCAAACAGAATATAAACACGAACTCATTATGCCTAACGATAGTATTCCTGTGAAAATCTTTAGTTTTTCTGCTCATAATGATTTACGCATTATACCATCACACTGGCATCGTTCAGCAGAAATACTTTATGTAAGAAGAGGAAAATTAAATATTTGGATGAATAAAAGGAAATATGAATTGAATAGAAACGATTTTATTTATATTAATTCTAAAGAAGTTCATTCAACACAGAGTCCTGAAGATAATGAAGTCATAGTCTTACAAATACCAGGCGATTTTTTAAAAACATTTTCTAATAATGAATCATTATATATACATTGTAATACTTTGGAATTAAAAGATAATAAAATTTTTTCAGCAATGAGAGAATTGCTGTATCAAATGTATCTTTATAGTGAAAGAAAAGATGATGCATATTATTTAAAAGTTTATTCACTTTTATTTGAATTAGGATATTTACTTGTTAAAAATTTTAGGGTTAAAGAAGAAAATATAGATATTAAAAGTCAAAAATATTTAGATCGTTTATCAGAAATCTGTGAATATATAAAAGAACACTATCAATATAATTTAACACTCAATGAAGTTGCATCTGAATTTGGATATTCTCCACAATATCTATCAAGAATGTTTCAAATGTATACAGGAAGTACTTTTTTAACATATTTGAATAGTATTCGTTTAAACTCAGCGTTTAAACAAGTTATGAGTACTGACCTTTCCATAATAACAATTGCTGAAAATAATGGTTTTGCTAATGTAAAATCATTAAATAAATTATTTAAAGAAACATATGGACTCACACCAAGTGCATATCGAAAGAGTATTAAAAATGACAATTAAAGAAGGAGATGTTGAATATGGCATTAATAAAAGTTGATTTTTTTTCACAGTCATTGATGAGAACAGTGACAATAAATGCACTCATTCCAGTAGATAAAGTTATAGAGGAAGAACAAGAATTCAAAAGAAAACAATATAAAACATTGTATCTATTACATGGAATCTTTGGTAATTATACAGATTGGATTTGTGGAACAAGAATTCAAAGATGGGCTCAAGATCATGATTTAGCAGTCATTATGCCTTCAGGAGAGAATAAGTTTTATGTTGATAATGAAAAGTCACATGAATATTATTCAAAGTTTATAGGTGAAGAGTTAGTTGATGTAACAAGAAGATTGTTTCCTCTTTCCAAACAAAAAGAAGATACATTTATTGCTGGTCTATCTATGGGAGGATATGGAGCAATTACAAATGGTTTGAAATATTATAAAACATTTGGATGTATTGCAGCATTATCATCAGCTTTATTAATTGATAGTTTACCCAATGCTAAAGATGGGGATGATATCCCTTATCTGAATAAACGCAGTTATTTAGAAAGTGTTTTTGGTGATTTAGATCAAGTTAAAGGTAGTGATAAAGATTATGAAGCACTATTATTGAAAGTTAATCAAAAAGAAATGCCAAAAATTTACATGGCTTGTGGAAAAGATGATCGTCTTCTTCAAGTGAATAGAGATTTTAGAGATTATTTAAAGAATCATCAAGTTGATGTTTTGTATGAAGAAGGTGAAGGAAAACATGAATGGGATTTCTGGGATAGATATATTTATAGAGTATTAGAGTGGTTACCTTTGAATGATAAAGAAGAAGGAATAAGTAGTGGTAATGTTGGTGTTTAAAGAATATTAAAAAATGACGATATTAAGGTTAATAATTGACTGCAGAGATTATAAGGAGTTAATTATTGACCTCTTTTTATGCAAAAATAGCGTAGCACCTACTATTGAAAATCAATTATAATAGGAATGTAATGTTAAGCGCTAACATAAATTGGAGGAAAAGAAAAGATGGAAAAAATATTTGAGAAGTTAAATCCTTATATGACAAGATTAGCAAACAATCCAACATTAAAAGGAATATCTTCGGGGATGATGGGATCTATTGTTGTGACTTTGGTTGGTTCTTTATGTTTATTATTGGTTGTATTTCCAGTAGAGGCAGTCAGAAATGCGGTTGAAGCTTTAGGAATAACATCAATATTATTAAATGTGAATAGTTTTACAATTGGATGTCTTGCTTTGTATATTGTTGTTATGGTGACTAATGCATTAGTAAAATCATATAATTCACAAGAAGATGGAATTGCAGCTGCAGTCGTTGGATTAATGTCTTTTTTAATTGTGACACCAATAGGTGCTACTGCTGATAAAATCAGTGCTATTCCAACAACTTGGTTAGGGGCTGCTGGTGTTTTCTCAGCTATGATTATTTCAATTATTACTGCAAAAATCTTTGTCTTTGTGAAAGCAAAAGGGTGGACAATTAAAATGCCTGATAGTGTTCCACCAATGGTCTCAAGAACTTTTGAAGGATTGGTACCAGGAATGATTGTTGCTGTTTTATTTATTGTTATAAGTGGTCTTTTTGCAAAAACAAGTTATGGTTGTATGCATCAATTTGTTTATTCAATTATTCAAATACCTTTACAAGGTTTAGGTGGAAATTTATGGGCTATGTGTATTTTTACAATTGCTGCTCAATTGTTATGGTTCTTTGGGATTCATGGAACAAATGTTATTGCACCTATTTATACACCAATTTGGTTAACATTGGATTTAGCAAATCAAGCATCTGTTGCTCAAAATGGAATTGGAGCAGGCACAAATATTATTGGAAAGGCATTTTTTGAAACATTTACTTTTGGGGGATGTGTCTTAGGTTTTGTTATTTTAATGGCTTTCTTTGCAAAGTCATCGCAATATAAGAGTTTAGGTCGTTTATCTTTAGTTCCAGCATTATTTGGAATTACTGAACCAGTTATTTTTGGGACACCGTTGGTCTTAAACTTTACATTCTTTATACCGTTTGTATTTGGGAATGTGATTGCTATATTAATTTCATATGCAGCCATTGCCTCTGGATTAGTTCCTACATTAATGGGAGCATCAACAATTTTTGGCTTACCAATTGGATTCCATGCTGCTATTCAAGGCAGTTGGCAAGCAGTTGTTTTACAAATTGTTGTTATGGTGATTCTTGGATTGGTATGGTATCCATTCTTTAGAAAAGCTGATAATGATGCATATAAATTAGAACAAGAAGCTGCAAAGTAGAAGGAGGTATTCTATGAAACAAGAACAATTAGATGAATTATTAGAAAGTTTAACATTAGATGAGAAGATTGGTCAATTGGTACAATTAAATGGAAATTTCTTTGATAGTAATGAAAAGGTTGCAACTGGACCAGTGCAAAAAATTGGTATTGATAAAGATAAAATTCATTTAACAGGTTCTATCTTAAATACTTTAGGAGCAAAAGAATTAAAAACGCTTCAAAATGCTTATTTAGAAAAAAGTGAAAAGAAGATTCCAATGTTATTTATGGCAGATATTATTAATGGATTTAAGACAATCTTTCCTATTCCATTAGGATTAGGGTGTTCATTTGATGCTGAATTAGTTAAGAAAACTGCTCAAATAGCAGCGAAAGAAGCAGCAGTCTCTGGGATTCATATTACCTTTTCACCAATGGTAGATATGGTTAGAGATGCAAGGTGGGGACGTGTTATGGAAAGTTATGGTGAAGATAACTTTCTCAACTGTGAATATGCCAAAGCTATGGTTGAAGGATATCAAGGAAATAATGATCCTCACTCAACAATTGCGTCTTGTGTTAAACATTTTGCTGGATACGGTGCACCACTTGCAGGTAAAGAATATAACACTGTGGAATTAGGGGAACGTTCTTTAAGAGAAGCCTATTTACCAGCTTATAAGGCTGCTATTGATGCAGGATGTCATTTGGTTATGACATCATTTAATACAATTGATGGGATCCCTGTGACTGCTAATAAATGGATTCTTAAAGATGTCCTAAGAGATGAATGGGGATTCGATGAAGTTGTTATTTCAGATCACTCAGCAGTTAAAGAATTAGTTCCTCATGGTATTGCTGCTCATTATGAAGAAGCTGCCAAATTAGCAATCGAAGCTGGTTGTGACATTGATATGATGACGGCAACCTATTCAAATCACTTAAAAGATTTAGTAGAATCTGGTCAAATTGATATTCAGCTTATTAATGAATCAGTGAAAAGAGTATTAAAACTTAAGAATGATTTAGGGCTTTTTGAAAATCCATATCGTGGAGCCAATGAATTAGAAGAACAACAATATGTCATGTGTGATGAATTTAGAAAAGTCGCACGAGAAGTTGTCAGCAAAACATGCGTCCTCCTCAAAAATGATTCTGTCCTCCCTATCAATCAGAATCAAAGAGTCGCAGTTGTTGGACCTTATGCTTCTAATAAGAATTTAAGTGGAATGTGGTCGATTAATGTGGATCCAGACAAGGTTGTGACAATCTATGATGGCCTAAAAAAACAAGGAAAACATGTCAAATGTGCTGAAGGTTATCCTATGATGGATGATGATAGTCTATTTGAAAGCTTTGGATATGGCAAAAAAGAAACAAACTTAACTGGAAATAAAGATGAAAAAATTCAAGAGGCTATAGATATTGCTAAAGAATCTGATGTGGTTATCGTTGCTATTGGTGAACATTCACATCAAAGTGGTGAAGGTGGTGCAAGAGGAGATATTACAATTCCAAAAGTTCAACTAGAACTTTTAAAAGCCATAAAGAAATTAGGAAAACCAGTTGTGACTCTTGTTTTTAGTGGTAGACCATTAGCATTAAAAGATGTTGCAGAAAATAGTGATGCAATTTTACAATGCTGGTTTCCTGGTACTGAAGGTGGTGATGGTATTGCTGATCTCGTCTATGGAAAAGTCAATCCAAGTGCAAGATTGTCTATGACATTTCCATATTCAGTAGGACAATGCCCAATTTACTATAATCATATGAGTACAGGTAGACCTGCTTTAGAAAGTACACACAGCAAACGTTTTACATCACGATATATTGATATACCAAATGATCCTTATTACTGTTTTGGTTATGGGTTATCATATAGTGAATTCGAATATAGTGACATCACTTTAGACAAGACAACTCTGACAAATGATTCTACAATCACTGCCAGTGTGACTGTGAGCAACACTTCAGATATATCAGGAGAAGAAGTTGTTCAACTTTATATAAGAGATATTGCTGGTTCGGTAGTGAGACCAGTCAAAGAACTCAAAGGAGTGCAAAAAGTATATTTAGCACCTCATACATCTCAAACAGTAACTTTTGAAATCAAAGAAGAGATGCTAAGATTTATAACTAAGGATATGAGTTTTGCAAGTGAACCAGGAGAATTCCACATCTTCATTGGTCATGACAGCAATACTCAAAATAAGCAAATCTTTACACTAGAGTCTTAGGACTCTTTTTTGCTGTAATCAACATAATATTTGGTGCTATTATTCTCCTATAAGTATCCCTAATTATTAAAGACAGAACATTTACAATAAAATGACAGTTCTAGGAAAAGCTAGTCAAGTCAGTAATAGTACAAAAAGTTTCTGTTATGTAAGTGAAATTTGGAGAATCACTGGTACAACTCATGGTTGCTACTTTGCAAACCAGAATATGTTGTCACAACCAGTATATTTGATTTAAAATGAAGATGTCGAAAATATCATTTATCATTCAAATAAAAAGTTATAAGTGATATTAAGTGAAATGAAATATACGCAATAGTGTAGGTAAAACGAGATGGTTTAGAAAGGCAGGTCAATAAATATGATATATATAATTGGTATAGTCTTGAATTTTCCTTTTTTTATAGCTGAAAATATAATAAAGTCATTTTGTTTTCAATATATTTTTGATTCTGGATTAGAACAAGATTTTACTATTAATTCTTTAGTTATGTTGATTTTAATAATAAGTTTTATACTTCTTATTATCTATCTGTTAGGATTTATATATTGTAATATTCGAAATATAGTTATTCATAAAAAAGCATATAAAATAAGAAATGCTTTAATCAATAATGACTTATATAATTATCATGATACAAAATCCTAAGGCGGATCGACTTATATCAATACATTATCAAATAAAGAGATATATTTGATGGATGAGTCGTTAAATGCAGTTTCACAAAAAGATAGAAATGATATTGAAAATGAATTGTTTAAGGACACAAGTAAGACATATGTTTATATTTTTTGTTGAGAAGTCTACTTTTTTAAATATATAAAAACACAGGGGATCAGCCTGTGTTATAGTGCTCGCATCGAAATGAAAAATATATTAATTGCCGCCTGGGCCATCTTGTCGTGGTCGCTCATCAGGGTAATACTTCAATGAATTATTCGTCCATTGATTGTTGTAAGCCGTCTTTTTAGCAGGGGCTTCTTTTTTAACATTTTTTCTTTTATCAATCATTTTTTTATCACTCCTACAATCATTATGTGATTATCTTAAAAAAATATACAGAATATTAATTACGTTTTTGTGTTTTCTTTTTTTGATAATGTTTGAGAAGAACTTGATATTCTTGGTCTTGTTTATGTGTAATATACAAACTAATTGATAAAGATAGGATTAAACATATTCCAAAAGCAATAATAAATCCAATCCATGCTAGAATATTATTTAATGGAAACCAATCAAATAAAACAATATATATAATAGTGATAAATACAATAATAATAATTCTTAAAATATTTTTATATAGAAAAAGTATTTTTCTTAGAAAATAAGTTGAATCAAATAAAGTATTTATAAAACCAATAAAAATGCTTAAAGAAAGTAATTGAAAAATAGTTATATATGAAATTGCACTTCCTGTAGATAGTGGTGAAATCTGAGCCATATCATCTCCAAAAAAATATCCAAAAATGGTTAAAAATATTATAGAAACTGTAAAAGGCATAACAGTTTTTTTCAAAATATTGAGAATGAAATCAAAAATCGAATCCATATTAAACACCTCCTAATCTTTTTTTAAATTCTTTTGCATATTTTCTAGATACAAGTATTTGATCACCATTATCTAAATAAACAATAACTCTTGAACCAATATCAGCTTTTAAACTTTTAATATGCTGCATATTAAAGAGTGTCGATTTACTTGCTCTTATGAAATCTTCATTTAATAGTTCTTCTATTTGATATAACCAAAGTGGAGATTCAAAACAGTCGTCTTTTGTAAAAATAAATGTATTTTTATCTATTAAGTCAATATAGTAAATAGAATCTATATTTAATAAATACTTTTTCTCTCTTTTGTAACAGGGTATTTTTGTATTCATATTTTGGATAGAAGCAAGAACTTTATCTTTTTCATCAAAAGAATCAAATTCAATACCAATTGATAATGATTTCGTATCATTTTTAATCTTCATATCAAATCACTCCCTAGGCGTATTATATATGTATTCTGTATAATTATCTATAAAAGAAAACCCAGTTACTTAGAAAAGTCACTGAGTTACATTTTATTTGACAATGTGTATTCTTTCTTTTTTCTTTTCTTTAATTGTTGATTGTGATGATATATAGCCTAAAGCTGCACAACCTACAACCTGATGATTTGCTGGAATACCAATCCGTGTTAAGATATTTCTGACTTCATCTACATTCTGTGTATCTCTTAATTGATTAATCCAGCATGAACCAATATTCAAACTTGTTGCTGCTAAAAACATATTTTCCAACATACAGCTTCCATCTTCAACACGGCGACTATCGTATTCAGGACCACTAACAATAACCAAGACAGGTGCATGATATGCACAATGATAGGTTTCAGGTTTTTTATCTCCACGTTCATCAAAAACATCTTTAATTGCCTTTGCAAGTTCATCAATTAAATCCTTATTTATAATAGCAAAAGCTTCACATAATTGTTGATTCATGGCACTTGGGGCTTGAATACCAGCCTCAAGAATTGTTATAAGTTCATCTTCTTTGATACACTCATTTTGATATTGACGACAACTTCTTCTTGTCATTATTGTATTTAATGTTTCATTCATTTGAAATACCTCCTCTGTATAATATTATAGCCCTCTTATGTTAAAAAACAATGATAATACCAAATATTTATGTTATACTATTGTCGATATTAAGGAGGTTGTTTATGAAGAAACTACTTGTATTGGTACTTGCTATGATGTTATTAGTAGGATGCTCACAACAAAAGAAAGATACAACATTTATGGTTACACGTGATAATACGTTGTATGCTTTATATAATCAAAATGGAGAAAGACTCACAGAGTATAGTTATAAAACATTTGAAGAAGTGAGTGGAATTGGATATATTGTGACTGATGCAAATGATCAAAAAGGGGTTATTTCTGATAAAGGTGATGAAATTATTAAACCTGGAACATATGAAACTTTAGAAGCTGTAGATGAAATGTTATATGCCACAAAAAAGGTTGAAGTCAAAAAAGAAAAAAAAGATGATAAAGATAAAAAGGAAGAGAAACAAACTACACCAACTCAAACATTCATAAAGAATAATCTTTATGTTCTTAATAATAAAGGAGAGGTTCTTTATTCTGCTGATGAAAAAACAGGAATTATGAAAAGCGGATTACCAATTATCCTCAAAGACAATACTTATATCGTTCTCTATCATAATGGTGAAATATTATACAATGATATTCAAATTGTTAGATATGCAAATCAATATAAGAATAGTACAAGTGTTATTCTTGGTTTAGAAAAAAATGAGAATTATTATTATTTTGATAAACAAGATGAAAAGAATAATATTGAATTAACAATTAATGAAAAAGGAACATTTCAATTTTTGGCTCAAAATGATAAAGGTGTTGTTTTAAATGATGAGGCAACCAAAAGTATGATTTATATAGATTTTGAACATAAAAAATATTATCAAAATACAATTGCTATTAAGGAAGCATCATTTGATTCAACAGGAAATATTGTTTTAACAAATGATAATAAAACTTTTGTTTATGAAGTTGGAAAAGCTCCAGTATTGATGACAAGTTATTATATGTCAGCTTATACATATGTTGCACGTTCGACAGATATCTATGGACCTCATCATATATTCAAAGATGGAAAATCAACAGGTGATTTTGAAAATTGCCAGTTATATCCTGTAGCATATCATGTATATTATGAGATTTTCCCTGTCTATATAAGAGATAAAGGATATCAGTATTATAACTTTGATAACAAAAAAGTTATTGATAAGACTTTTTTGGCGGCTGAACCATTTGATGCGAATGGGCGTGCTATTGTGAAAAGTAAAGAAGAGGGGTATTCATTAATTGATGAAACTGGTAAAGTTTTAACAAAAGATGTTTATAATCAAATCAAGTACATAGGCAGTTCATATTATGCAGTCTATAATGAAAATGGAACATTTGGTATCTTAGATAAAGATGCTGGAGAGATTTTCCCGATGGAATATACAAGTTTGCCAACTGAAGCTATTGTCAATTATGATAGTCATGATTATTTGATATTAGGTAAGAATGGAAGATCGTTTGTTTATGATATTGAAGATGAAATGAAAGAAATTTTTTCTCATGAAGGTAGTGTAACTTTAAGCGAAAAGGGATACTTTAAAGTTGATAATCAATATTTTACTTTTGAAGGAGAAGAAATTAAATAAAGGAGATTTTATGGAATACTTATTTATTTTATTGGCTTCATTTATAGGAGTTTTATTCTTGATGCAATTGGTTTTCTTTGAGATAACAAGAAACAAGATGTCAAAAGAGAATAATATGAATTGGTTTTTGTCATTAAAGAAACCATTTAATTATCATCGTGTTGGATATATGTTCTTTATTTGCTTTATTTGTTATTTAATATCAAGTCCAGAACCTATATTCAGTATGTCTTGGATTATTTATTTTGTATTATTTTTAGCAATGGGAATTGTCTCTGATGCTATTGTACAATATTTAATTCTTGTTTATAGTAAAAAAAGATGTCAAAAAGACATTGAAAATGCAACTCTTTTAAAAAATGAATTGTTAGAAATTGCAGAAACAATGACAATGGATGAATCATGGATAGAATCACCAAGACAATACGATGAAGAAATCATCCTATCAAAATATGTTCAACCAACAGATCATGTCTCTTTCTTATCAGTAGATCAAGGGGAACTGGCTAAAAATTTTAAGCCTCTTCCTGAAGCAACATTTATTATTGAGCCTTATTCAGATATAACAAGTGTTCAAAATAAATTTGCTGATATGCCTGTTAAAGTTTTAAAGTATACACCATCTGGGCAGATGCCATTTAAAGATGAAAAGATGGATGTTGTGATGTGTCAATATTCAAATTATGACAAACTTGAGATACAGCGAGTTTTAAAGCCGGGTGGTTATTTTGTTGTTAATCAAAATGGAACTGCGAATCTCAAAGAATTTTTACATATTTATATGCCATTTCGTATGAAAGGCTCTTGGGATGCATATGCATGTGCAGGAACTTTAGAAAGCATTGGTATGAGAATTGTTGAGAAGATAGATGACTATGGAACATTGCGTTTTCATAGTATTCAAGCAATTCATAGTTATTTCAAAAAATATTCACCAGATATTGCTGATATCAATAAATATCAAATTTTTTACTTAAAAGCATTAAAAGAAATTAAAGAAAAAAGTTTTTATGAAATGACAACACACAGATTTTTAGTTGTTGCTCAAAAAGCCTAGAGATACGCTTTTTCTGCTTGATATCAGCACTTATTGCTGTCGCTATTCCTAAGAAGATGTCGTGCGAAAATACCATAAATAATCTTGACAAAAAAATATTGTGAAAGCGCATAAATTCTTTGCAAAATATATGGAAATGTAAATTAATTGTGTTATAATAAGACTATAAATTATTAAGGAGGAGTCTATAAATGGCAGAAAAATTATCTTTTGTAGTTTCAGATCCAGTTGGATTACACGCTAGACCTGCAACTATCTTAGTAAACCAAGCTAGCAAATTCACTAGTAATATTAAATTAAGTTATAACGGTAAAGAAGTTAACTTAAAATCTATTATGGGTGTTATGTCTTTAGGTGTTCCTACTAAAGCTACAGTAGAAATTATTGCTGAAGGTGAAGACGAAAAAGATGTAATTGCTTCAATCGCAAAAGTTATCAAAGAACAAAAAGTTGCTGAATAATAACTAGCAACACAAAATATACTTAGGACCACAGAAATGTGGTCCTATTATATTATCATACCAATAGGTATGATTTTTCTTTACTTTAAATATAAGTAGTGATATGATTTGTTTAGATATTTAGACAATTGTCTAAATATTAAAGGGGTGAGAAAATGGGAGATGCCTTTAAAGCATTGAGTGATCCTACAAGAAGAAAGATATTAGAACTTTTACAAGAGAAATCTTTGAATGCAGGAGAAATAGCAGATTACTTTCATATAACAAAGCCTTCTATTTCTCATCATTTAACTATACTCAAGAATAGTGGATTGATAGTTGATGAACGTCATGGCCAAAATATTGTTTATAGCTTAGATATGTCAGTTTTTCAGGATATGATGAAGTGGTTTATGAACTTTACAAGTATGGGGGAAAATGAGAAATGAAAAAAGCATATGATATTTTTATATGGTGTGTAACAGGTCTTTTTATAGGTGCAATTTTCTTATTGCCAGAATCAGTTCCAGTCCATTGGAATGGAAATTGGGAAATAGATAGATATGGAAGTCGTTATACACTGATTATTCTTGCTATAATTCCTATTCTTTTGTATTATGGAATGCTTTTGGCAAAGAAGGTGGACCCTAAAAGACATAATTTTCAATCGCGGGAAAAAACATATGATCTGTTTCGATATGGTTTGTCATTCTTTTTTATTCTTCTATGTTGTTTTTTCTATTATATGACTTTTTTTCCTAAAGCCAATGGAGAAAAGATTATGTTATTGTTATTAGGAATATTAATTATAGGAATGGGAAATTATATGCCACGTTTGCCACAGAATTATTTTTTAGGAATTAAGACACCATGGACATTATCAAATGAATATGTATGGCAGAAGACGCATAAAATAGGTGGATATTCTTTTGTGATTGTAGGTATTATTATTGCAGTGTATGGATTGTTGGAATTGCCTTATAGTTTTATAGTTGTTATCGTTGGATTGCTTATTGATGCAGTGTTTAGTTTTATTTATTCTTATATAGTTTTTAAGAGAATTGAAACTGAAAAAGATTGATTTATGAATAACTTAAATATATAATGATAATATAAATAATTTTAATAATTATTTATAAGAAAAGAGGGATATTATGTTAAGAATAGAACATTTAACAAAAAAATATGATCAATATAAAGCTGTTGATGATTTGTCTTTAGAAATTGAAGATGGGCATATATATGGATTTATAGGTCATAATGGGGCTGGAAAGACAACGACATTAAAATCTGTTGTAGGTATTTTACCATTTGATGAAGGTGAGATTTTTATTGATAATCAGTCAATGAAAACAAATGCTATGGCATGTAAAAAAATTATGGCATATATACCAGATAATCCAGATTTATATGAATATCTAACTGGTATTCAGTATCTAAATTTTATTGCTGATGTTTATCAGGTTTCAAAAACTGATAGAGAAGCACGTATAAAGAAATATGCTGATATGTTAGAATTAACTTCTGATCTCGCACAACCAATTAGTGCTTATTCACATGGGATGAAACAAAAACTTGCAGTCATTTCAGCATTTATTCATAATCCAAAATTAATTATTATGGATGAACCTTTTGTAGGTCTTGACCCTAAGGCATCTCATCTTTTAAAACAATTGATGAGAGAACATTGTGATCAAGGTGGTGCTATTTTCTTTTCAACGCATGTTTTAGAGGTTGCAGAGAAATTGTGTGATAGAATAGCAATTATTAAACAGGGTAAATTAGTCATTAGTGGTCGTACTCAAGATGTTATAGGTAATGATTCTCTTGAAGATGTCTTCTTAGAGTTGGAGAACGACAATGCTTAAGACTTTAATTAAGATAAGATTACAAGGGATCTTATTAAGGCAAACAAAGAGCAGTAAGAAAAATCAAGGTAATTCAATTGGAAAGATTGTCTTGATGGGACTTCTTTTTGCTTATGTGGGTGTTGTCTTCTGTGGTATGTTTGGAATGTTATTTTCTTCATTAATTGAACCACTACATTTAATGGGGATTGATTGGCTATATTTTGCTTTAATGAGTTTAATGATTATTATGTTATGTTTTGTTGGGAGTGTCTTTTTGACACAACATGAAATATATCAGGCTAAAGATAATGATTTATTGTTATCTATGCCTATCTCAAACAGAGATATTTTATTAAGTCGTGTTTTTGTTATTTTAATTTTAAATTATATTTATGAAATATTAGTTGCTGGACCAGCACTTTATGTTTATTTGACATCTGTTGGTATGGATGCTGTACAAATCCTTATGTTTGTTATTGTCTTTTTAACTTTACCACTTTTTGTATTGGCACTTTCATGTGTATTTGGGTGGTTAATGGCAAATATTATGAGACATGTAAGAAGAAAGAATATTGTGACATTAGTTCTATCACTTGGATTCTTTGGTATTTACTTGTATGCAGTATCCTCTATTCAAGAATATATAGGTTTATTAATTACGAATGGAAAGAGTATTGCACAGGCGATAGAACAAGGTGTTTTTCCAATTTATCATCTTGCAATAGCATTAAATGAAGGAAACTTTATAAGTTTGTTGATTTACCTTCTTTGTGTTTTGATACCATTTGTATTGGTTATCTATCTTTTGTCAATAAGTTTTGTTAAATTAGCAACAAGTCAACCAAAAACAAAGAAAATTAAATATGTCGAAAAACCTATGAAAGAAAATTCTATGTTTAAAGCATTATTAATTAGAGAAGTTAGACATTTTACTTCTAATGCAATGGTTATGTTGAATGGAGCAATTGGTATCATCTTTACAATCATTGGTGGTATAGCATTGATTATGTATAAGGATACAATAGATATGTTATTAAGAGAATTACCTGGTATTGAATCTATGCTAACACCAATTCTATGTGTGATGGGAATAGGAATTGGATCAATGAATATTATTAGTGCTTCCTCAGTTTCATTAGAAGGAGATCGTTTATGGATCATTAAATCTTTACCAATTGCTACTCAAGATATTTTACTTGTAAAATTAGGAATGCATCTTGTATTATGTATTCCAGCTGGGATATTCTTTTCAATCGTTGAAGTTATTTTATTTCAGCTAAGTATATTAGATGCTATTATTGTTGTTTTTGTACCTGTTCTGTTTACATTCTTTATTGCAGTGTTAGGTTTACTTCTTAACTTATGGAAGCCAAAATTTGATTGGGTGAATGAGACAGTGTGTGTTAAACAAAGTATGCCAGTTATGATGACAATGTTTATATCTATGGGCTTGGTATTTGTAATAGTTGGTGGGTATCTGGGATTGTTTGCTAATATCTTTGATTTAAATAGCTATATGTATCTTATGATTGCTATCTTTATTACATTAAGTATAGCATTATATTATGTTTTAATGACTTGGGGACTTCGCAGATTTGATGAATTATAGAGAGAATAATGTTTCTCTCTTTTTCATTCATTATGTTAAAATATTATGAAATACAAGTATTATTTTATTGATATATTAAACCTAGATGGTCATCAAATGATAACGTATAATAGATGAAACATATAGAAATTATTTTCAATCAATCTCTTTCTTGTGTTACAATTATGATAAGGAGCTGATAAGGATGCAAGTATCGCTTTATAATGATATATTTATATTGGACGATGGGGAAGTGAGGGAATTTCTTTTTTTAAGTCGGACCACGGCTTTATTGATCGATACTGGATTTCCAGGAACTCATATTATTGATGTTGTAAGGAGAATTACATCATTACCGATTACAGTTTTACTGACCCATGGAGATGGAGATCATCGAGGAGGCTTATGTGATTTTGAAGAATGTTATGTTCATGAAAGAGACAAGAATTTAATTCCAAGTGATGTACAAACTTATAATATTAGACAGGGTGAATATATTAGAGCAGGGAAATATTGTTTTGAAGTCATTGAAATTCCTGGACATACACCTGGTAGTATTGCTTTGTTAGATAGGCGTCACAAATTGCTAATCAGCGGTGATACAATCCAAAAAGGACCTATTTATATGTTTGGAGATCGTAGAGATTTAAATATGTATATACGAAGTCTTAAGAAGTTATGGAAAGAAAAAGATGATATAGATGTTATTTTGCCTAGTCATCATGAGTATCCATTGAGTCATGAATATATTGAGTATTGTATAGAAGATGCAATAGCATTAAAAAATGGAGAGTTACAAGGAACTCTCCATCCAAGACTCCCTTGTAAAGAATATAAGGGAAAATATATTTCATTTTATGCTTAACTGTAACTCTGTTACAGTTTTTCTCTATAAATATTTTTAAAGAAGGCACTGTATTTTTGTTTATTAATATTATTCCTTAAGTAAATAAAATGCATTGGTCTTATAAGTTCAAAATTCTCCAAATGGATCTGTGTTAATTCACCAGTTAGAAGTTCATGATGGACAACCCCTTCATACAAAAAACTAATTCCCTGTGTACATGCTAGCATTTTCTTAATCATTGTTAGACTCTGGACTTCAATGACTTTTTGAAATGATGAAAGTGTGTAAATCTCTTGGAGTAGATAGTTTTCTAAAATAGCTCTTGTTCCTGAACCTTCTTCACGAATAAAAAGTGGGAAAGTAAGCAATTCATCAAATGTAATTTTCTGCTTAGCAAGAGGATGATCTTTATGAGCGACAAGAATAAATTTCTCATTTTTAAAAAGATGATAGGTAAAGAGTTGTGGATCAAATTGTCCTTCAACAAAGGCACAGTCAACTTCTCCATCTATCATTTTTTGAACTAATGTTTGTGTATTATTTACATAAATCTGGCATCGTTGTGAAGATGAAGTTAGATATTGTCCAAGAATTTCAGGAAGATAATAATCAGCAATAGATAATGTGGATCCAATTGTTAGAGGTATGGCAACTTTATACAATTGAGATTCAAAAATTTCTTCATTTTGAACTTGAATTTTAGCGTATTCATACAAACGTAGTCCAGCCTCAGTTAATTGAAACTCTTTATGGGGATTTTGAATAAGTTTGTATTGATAATAGTTTTCTAATTGTTTGATATGCTGTGTAACTGCTGGTTGTGTTAAATGAAGATGTTCAGCTGCTCGCGTAAAACTTTTGCAATCTACAACTTCTATGAATGTTTTCGATTTTATATCTATCATTATAATCACCTCGTTTAGATTATAATATAA
>NZ_CFJNYH010000017.1:0-64711 GCF_984815275.1 Coprobacillus sp. | reverse complement strand
ATTGGAAAAGTAGACTGATAAAGAGGGTTCATATCTTTAACTAAGGGAAACTGGATTAGGCTGTCCTGATGTGTCTTTATTAAAAGATCTTTCAGAAATCTTTCAAATCAATATAGAGAAAATATTAGATGGAAAACTCACTTCTAATATAAGAAAAGGAGGAAATATGAAGAGAATAGAATTTTATGTCTGTCCACTGTGTGGAAATGTATTAACATCATCTAATTATGTAGATATATCTTGTTGTGGAAGACAATTAGATCCTTTAACAATAGTTGATCATCAAATACCATTTCAAATGAAAAACATTGATGGGGAGAGTTTATTGACATTTGATTGTCAAATGTCAAAAGAAGATTACATCAGTTTTGTTGCTTATGTAGAATATGACCGCTATTATTTTATCAAGTTATATCCAGAACAAGCTCCAGAAGTACGTTTGCCAGAATTAAGAAGAGGAAAATTATATTGTTATAGTATAAAGGAAGGGTTCATGCTTTTGAAATAAGTATGAATTCTTCTTTTTTCATATTTTGATAGAATATAGATTTAAAGTAAAAATCTTGTTACTATAGAATTATAAAGGAGTGAGGTAAGCAAATGAAAAAAGCGATTATTTTTGATATGGATGGATTAATGATTGATAGTGAGAGAGTGACTTATAATGAGTATGTTAAAAAATTAAAAATTTTAGGTTATGATGATTTTACAGAGAAAATATATAGGCAATGTTTAGGAAAAAATAAAGAAGGTATATGTCAGGTGTTTTTTAATCAGTATGGAGATGATTTTCCAATGATAGAAGTATGGAATGATGTACATGACTGGATTGATGAAAGTTTAAGAAAATATGTTCCAAAGAAAAAAGGCTTAGATAATTTATTAAAGTATCTAAAAGAAAATAATTATTTGACAATAGTTGCAACTTCAAGTGGTCGTACTCGGGTTAATGAAATTCTAAAAAATGCTCATATTATAGAATATTTTGATGATAGCATTTGTGGAGATGAAGTTTCAAAAGGAAAACCAAATCCAGAGATTTTCTTAACAGCTTGTCAAAAACTTGGTGTTAAACCCGAAGAAGCCTTAGTCTTGGAAGATAGCGAAGCAGGAATTCGAGCAGCTTATGATGGCGAAATTGATGTTATATGCATACCCGATATGAAATATCCTGAACCTGAATTTGCATGTCAAGTTACCAAAATAATGGACTCATTAGAAGATGTTATATATTATTTAGAAGATTTAAAACTTCATTGTGAAGATAAAAAAGGAGGTAAATAATGAGACCAAAGTTACATTTTACAGCTCCTCAGAATTGGATAAATGATCCTAATGGATTAATTTATTTTAGAGGAAAATATCATATTTTCTATCAGCACTTTCCATATACATGTGAATGGGGAACAATGCATTGGGGACATGCAACAAGTAATGACCTGATACATTTTGAACATTTACCAATTGCTTTATATCCTTCAAAATCATTTGATCGTAATGGCTGTTTCTCTGGATCCGCATTGATTCATCAAGATAAGTTATATCTATACTACACATCAATTCAATATGCTCAAGAGAATCCAGATTATATTCATGTACAATATAGTGATGATGACTTGATTGCTTCTCAATCATTAGTGATATCTGATGATGGATATAATTTTGATAATCATTATCAGAAACATCAAGTTATTGATGTTATAAAAGATGAAAAGTTGGGAGATGTCAGACATACAAGAGACCCTAAAGTATGGATTGGAAAGAATGGACATATTTACATGATATTAGGAAGTAAAATTCCTAGTGATAAAGGATATGATGGTGAAGTTCTTTTCTATGAAAGTGAAGATGGACTTCATTTTACATATAAAAATAGGTTTATTGATTCTCAAGTTGGAGACATGTGGGAATGTCCAGATTTATTTGAGTTAGATAATCAGTATTATATGATTTTCTCACCAGAGAATATTGACTTACCGCCACGTCCCAATAGTAATGCAGTGATTATGCCAGTTGACTTTGATGAAGAAACATGTACATTAACACGTCTTGGTCATTATATGTATTTAGATTATGGTTTAGATTTTTATGCACCTCAATCTTTCTTGGATAAAGACAATCAACGAACAATGCTTGCCTGGTTAAGAATGAGAAAACCAATAACAAATGAAAAATGGATAGGTATGTTTACAATGCCTAGGGTCTTAACAAGTTATCATCATCATATTTATCAAAGAGTTCACCCAAACATTCAAAATCAATTTACAAAAGTAACAGAGACTCTTGATTTTCAAGAACCATTTCTTATGAAAACGATACTCAAAGATAATGAAGTAATTAATCTAGGTGGTTTAAAATTATATATTCAAGATGATTGTTTATGCTGTGATCGTACAAATATTTCTATTCAGCAAAATAAAGTCTGTAATATGAATCAAACCCCACAGTTAAATCATCAGTGTCAATTAGATATCTATTATGACCACAATATTTTTGAAATCTTTATTAATGATGGATACTATGTTCTTAGTCAAATTGTCTATAAAATTTTAGAAGAACAAACACAGTACAATAAAGAAATAACAACAATATTACAAATAAGATAATTCAGGACTTTTTAAGTCCTTTTTATAATGCAACCAATAATTGCTTTTATTCAAACTAGAATATGTTGTCGCAACCACTATGATTTTTCTAAAATAGAAGTGTCAATAAATCAGGAGGTATTTTATGAAACAGCAATATATACAAGTTTTTAAAAATAAGAATTTTATGAAATTATTTATTGCAGATATCATTAGTCGTTTTGGGGATTCACTAGATGCGATTGTTATGACAATTATTGTTTATTCAATAACTCAAAGTGCTTCATGGTCAGCACTGATATTTGCAGTCAATAAATTACCAACTATTTTTATACAACCATTAGCAGGGGCTTATATTGAAAAGAAAAATAAAAAAATGATTATGGTTATAAGCGATTTGATAAGAGCTGGATTAGTAGGAATAATAGCCACTCAGCTTATGTTTGCAACATTAACGAGATGGGATTTGTTAATTATTACATTCCTTATTTCTATTGTTGAATCTTTTAGACAACCAACATCTATGCCTGTTATGGCACAGATTTTACAATCAGAAGAAATGGAAGTAGGACTCTCTTTAAGTCAAAGTAGTTCTAAAGTTGTAGAATTCATTGGTTTTGGAGTATCAGGTGTTTTCATAGCAACATTAGGAAATCATATTGTTGTGTATATAGATATGATGACATTTCTATTATCAGCACTTATTATTTTGACTATGAGTATAAAACCAATTTTTAAGGATGTTCAAGAAAAAACATATTTCTTTACAGAATTTAAGGCAGGTATTCGTATTATCTTTCAATATCCAAAAATTAAGATTTTTGTTTTTCTTGCTATATTCTTAAATGCAATTATTACTCCTTTGAGTTCTTTACAAGCCCCCCTTGTTGAAGAAGTTCTTCATTCAACAGCAATCATGCTATCTGTTATTTCTACTGCTTTAACTTTAGGTATGATTGTGGGTTCAGTTATCTATCCAATGGTTAAAGAGAAGATGAATATCAAAATGATTGTTATTTTATCAGCTTATTCGATTACAGTTGCTTATATTGGAAGTTGTTTTTCAGGTATACTTATTCAAAATATCTTTTTGCTCTATATTATGATTGCAACAGTATTCTTTGTGATGGGATTAGGAATCTCTATGATAAATATGTTTGCATTTGTAGAAATGTTAAAAGTTATTCCGCAAGATTATTTAGCAAGAGTCTCATCACTTGTCACGTCATTATGTGTGTGTATGGTTCCAGTTGTATCATTTATTTTAAGTGGATTAGCATATACATTAAGTACTTTTTCAATATTTGTGATTGTTGGTGTTATTAATATTGTTATATTTATTCTATTCTTTCAAAAGAAATTAAATATATTATAAAGTAAGTTATGAAATATTTATGTGAAAGAGATATAAATATAGTATAATGTTTTTATAAAGGGGGTATTGAGATGATTGAAGTGAATCACTTAACAAAAAGGTATGGAGATTTTAAAGCAGTCGATGATGTAAATTTGGTTGCCGAAAGTGGTAAGATAACAATTCTTTTAGGACCAAATGGTGCTGGGAAATCAACGACAATTAAAAGTATAGCTAATTTATTAAAGTTTGAAGGAGATATTCGTATTTGTAGCTATCCAAATGATACTATTGAAGCGAAACGTTGTTTTGGTTATGTTTCTGAGACACCAATTCTTTATGATAATTTAACTGTTGAAGAACATATTGATTTTATTGGTAGTGCATATCAAATTAACGATTATAAAGCAAAGGCTGAGAAATATTTGGAATTATTTAAACTTACTGAAAAAAGAAAGAAAATGGCTAAAGAATTAAGTAAGGGAATGACTCAAAAATTAAGTATGTTGTTAGCATTTATGATTGAACCAACAGCTTTGTTAGTAGATGAACCAATGGTTGGATTAGATCCTGCAAGTATTGAAGATACATTAAAAATATTAAGAGGTTTAGCTGATCAAGGATGTGCTGTTTTGATTAGTACACATATCATTGATATTGTTAGTGATATTTTTGATGAAGCGTATATTATGAATAAAGGGCATATTATTAAACATGTCAAAAAAGATGATCTTCAAGATGAATCATTGAAGGAATATTTCTTTGAATTAACGGATGGTGAATAATATGAAGACGTTATTTTATCTTTGGTATTTAAAAACTAAGGGAACAATTCGTAATTTGATGAAAAAGCCATCTAGTGCGATTTTTACAGTATTTGTTGTGTTGTTATATGGTTTCATATTTGTGAGTTTATTTATGTTTAAAGATAAGAATCCAATGATCATTACCACAGGACTACACACATCTATATTGATTTTAATTGCTTTTTTAGCACTCATGTTATTTTCTACACTCATGTCATCAAAGAAAGCGCTGTTTTATGGAGAAGATGCTTATTTCTTATTTAGTGGACCTTTTACTAGAAAACAAATTATGGCTTATTTAACTTTTCAAACCGTTATTCAAGCCATTATGCTTGGGTTCTTTGCTATGATTTTCTTTGCAGGAACAGGTGGTGCAGGAGGCTCTTTTGATGGAATATTTATTCTATTAATGTTTGTTGGAACAATTCTTACAATTATGACTTTCTTAATACTGACAGATTATATTTATATTTTATCTATTGGCGATAGAAAATATAAAGTATTATCAAAATTAATTCCAGCTATATTTATTATAAGTATATTCATTATTTTAGGATTAACATATATACAAACAGGTCAATTAAAATCAATTATGGTTGATTTTATTCAATCACCACTATTTTATTATGTTCCTATCTTTGGTTGGTTAAAATTAACTCTTGTTTCATATGTTGCTAAAGATATGATTATGTGTCTATTAGGAATAGGTTTGTTATTGTTAGGACTTATTATTGTTTATATTGTTTTTATTAATTATAAAGGTGATTTTTATGAACAGGCGTTAGCTGATTCATTAGATTTATCTAAACGTATGAAATCATTTAAAGCAGGCAATCAAGATGCTATGCGAAATACAAAAGTCAAAACAAATGTTAGTGGTAAGTTTAAACAAGGAGCTTATGCTATCCTATCTAAAAATATTCTGTTAATGAAAAAAACAAATCGTTTATTAACAATTTCTGATATTATGTCAATGGGGTTATATATTGTTATTACTATTTTTAGTGACTTAGGTTATGGCTTCTTTATATATATGCTTGTTATTTATATATTTTCATCACTTCAGCAAAGTGAACTCTATAATGAATTACAAAATTATCATATTTATTTAATTCCTGATAAACCTTTTAAGAAGTTGATAGCTGTCATGATTCCAACATTTATAAAAGTATCATTAATGACAATTATATCTATAATTATTGTTGGGATATACTATCAAGCTGGATTTTCAATGATTATGATGTACATTATTAATATGTTAGGATACATTTGTGTATTTATGTCTTCAAGTGTTCTTTCTATACGTTTCTTAAAAAGTCGTTCTTCTAAAATATTTGAAAACATAATGAGAATGTTGTTAATGATAGTTTGTTCTATACCATCTATTGCGATGACTGTTTACATAGTTATGACTGGAAATGTGAACACAACAACACTCATGATTATGTCATATTCTTCACTGATCATGAACTTTGTTATTTCAGTTATTATTATTTATTTTTGTCAAGACATGATGAATGGTAGAGAATTAAAGAGTGAGTAGGAATTTTGAAGTGCACCCCATAATTTGGGCACAAGTGATATGTACCCTCTTTACTGGCCAAACCAGTAAGGAGGGTTTTTACATGAAATATGATTATGTATTTAAGTTGAATTGTGTTGAGCTATTTAGAAATATATATTTATGTCATTGATAATTATATTGTTTAAGTATAAATAAAAAGAAACTATCAGAAGATAGTTTCAAATATATTTTCATATAATTTCTTAAGCGAATTTCCTCATAATTGTTTCTTGTTAAAAATACTCATACTTAAGAATATATTAATAATAATGATAATGACTGTAAGACCTATTGATGGAATAAAGTCTGTTAATGATACAGATTTTGTCAATAAAGCTAAATTCTGATTTGTCAAATAAATAGGACTATATTGGGCAAGTGTCTCAAATATAGAAATAATCATACTTGTCACATAAGCTAGTCCAGCTAAGAGAAGTCCCCCTGCCATATTTTTGGTAAGAATACTACCTAAAATAATAAAGCTAATCATTAACAATCCAAATAACCAAACAAAACTAACAGAAGCAAATAAGCAATATACAGAAGTATCAGTCCAGAACAATAGATTATACAGAAATGTTATAGCAAAACTTAAATAATAACAAAATGTCCAAACTAAACTTATAGTTATAAATTTTGATAAGACAACTGTATGTCTAGGTAATCCTTTAGATAACATGTTGATAAGTGTACCTTTATGAAGTTCATTGGCCACAATTCCACCAAATACAATTAAGAAAATAATTAATCCCATTTGCGGAACATTCTTGAAGAATTGAGTCCATGAATCAAGTACTGTAGGTGTAGGTATATTCATTACTCCTTCTGGCATTACTAATGATACGATTTCTGGCAGATATTTTGCAGAAATAGGATTTAAAAAGCCTAATATAAGAAAAATCATAATGCTGATAAAGAGTTTATAAGTTCTTAAATATTCAATAAATTCTTTTTTAGAAAATGCTATAAAAGATTTCATTTGACAACCTCCATAAAAAGATTTTCAAGAGTTGGTTCCTCAACAATTACTTTTTCTGCTTTGATATGATTTTGATATAAATAATGGAAAACTCTCATTTCTGTAGTATATATATCCTTTGAATGTATTGTAAGGCGATGATGTTCTTCTGGAATGATTTGAAGATCAGAAAAAGTATTCATAAAATCATCAATATGAAGATGGTCATAGAACTGAATAGATAAAGCATTTACTGAATGCTTAGCTTTTACATCTTCTAAAGATCCTTGAAAAACAATTTGACCTTCATTCAATATAGCAATCTCATCACAAACTCTTTCTACATCTGAAAGAATATGAGTTGAAAATATAATCGTTGTTTTATCTTTAACTTTTTGAAGAATATCCAATATATCTTTTCTACCAATTGGATCTAATGCTGAAGTTGGTTCATCACAAATAAGCAATTTAGGATTATTTAATAAAGCTTGAGCAATTCCTAATCTCTGTTTCATTCCTCTTGAGAAACCAGAAATTCGTTTTTTAGCATGTGCAGATAATCCTACTAATTCAATTAATTCTTGACTCTTAGTTAGAATATCATGTTTTGCCATATGAGTGACTTGTCCACATAGTTCTAGATATTCTAAAGGTGTCATAAAGCTATAGAACTCTGGAACATCTGGTAGATAACCAATATATTGATTGGTTTGATTGTTTCCATAGTTTATCTGTTCATTGCAGACAGTAATATTACCACCATCTATCTTCAATAAACCAAGAATGGCTTTCATTGTTGTTGTTTTTCCTGCACCATTTTGTCCAATAAAACCAAAAATAGTATGTTCTTTTACAGAAAAATGAACATCTTTTAAAACAGTTTGTTGTCCAAAACTTTTCTTTAAATGATTAATCTCAAGAATAGCCATTAGTCTTCACCTCTACCAAATATGAAATAAATAACTGGTCCAATAAATTGAATAAATAAAACAACTAAACTCCAAATGATTTTATTTCCAAATTTATAATGAGGATGACGCAATACATGTATAAATGAGAAAATAGCTAATGTTAACTCTATTACAATAACAGGTAATAGTACTGGTAAATATTTTATAATTGTATCCATATTAGTTCTCCTTTAATTTTTTTAATTGATGAAGACAAACTTGAAAACGTTTTTCATCTTTTAATGCTGTAAACATTGGTGAATTTAAAACATCAACAACAGACTCTTTAATTAATTGTGCTCCTCTGGGTGCATTTATTCCTAACATAAGATCATTTAACCAGGGAGTTATATCTGTAAAGAATTCATCACCATGTAAACTTAAAAAGTCGAGATCTGTTTTTAAAAGTAATGATGTATATTTTTCAATCATAAGTAAAGCTTGCTCATTGTTTTGACAGGTTGTATAAAAATGTGCGGCATTCAAATATACAATAGCTGTAATATTAAAGTGCAATTCTTCAATATGAAAAATATCAATGAGTTGAAAAATTCTATCTAATATTTTTTCACAATAGTCTTGTCGAGAAATATTTACATTTAATAATGATATAGAATTTTGAATAGTCATTAAAAGATGTTGATAGACATTTGATTGATAGATTTCATTTGCTTTCTCCAAATTCCCTAGCATTTGAAAAGCAGCTCCAATCATCTCACAATCTTGAGAGATAGGTCTTGCAGTTTCACCAAGAATATCTAATATTTCGTGTGGTTTTTGAATAACAGTGTATATTGTCAATTCTAATGAAACGGCATCTTTTACAAGTGTTGGCAAGTTACATTCAGTTTCAATACGTTTACAAAGTTGTAAACATTCCTCTATAATCTCATCTTTATTCTTAAAAAGAATATAATGATTAAGATAAAGAACGGCCATATAGTATAAGAGTTCAAAACATGAATAGTATTGCTTAATCAATTGTTGACACCGCTGGTATGTTTTGATTGGGTCTTTGGCCATATCTAGAGCAAGTTCGTTATAAAGTGACTTTATTCGCTCTTTTGAGAGTTGGGGAGAATATCCCATGAGTTCATCAACAGATATATTAAATAAAGCTGCCAATTGTGGCAATAGAATAATATCTGGAAATGTAAAATTATTCTCCCATTTAGAGACAGATGATTTTGAAACACCTATATATTCAGCTAATTGATCTTGTGTTAACCCGTTTTTTCTTCTGTAATAGACAATATTTTTACCTAAATTTAATTCATTCATTTTATCACTTCACTTTCTATACTCACATTATATGTTTTTAAAAATAAAATACAATGGATTTACTAGCAACACATTGAAGAAAAGTTTCCATTTAAGAAACTTTTTCAAATATAAAAAATTAAATTAAAGTGTAAATAAGTTTGACTTATAGAATGAGGCATGTTATGATGAGCAAGTAATAAAAGGCTACAAATTATAATTCACAATGGGGATTGTTATTGAGCACTTGATGTACAAATTCCTTCTGTGAATTTTTTATATCAATGCTTCCTTTTGTTAACACAAAAAAGGAGGTATTCAAATGAATACAGGTAAAGTAAAATGGTTTAATTCTGAAAAAGGTTTTGGTTTCATTACAGTTGATGGTGGTAAGGACATTTTTGTTCATTACACTTCAATTGCTGGACATGGATATAAATCTTTAGAAGAAGGACAAAATGTTAGTTTTGATGTCACTCAAGGTGATAGAGGAGATCAAGCATCTAACGTAACAGTATTATAATTCCAAAAACCCCAAGATATGTTCTTGGGGTTTTTTTGAAAACAATATCACGTCTTGTTTTATCGACATGGTTTTTAGTATGAGTGTAACGAGTTAAAATCACTTTATTAGATATAGTTTCCAAATGTGCAACCATATTGTGCCACATTTAAGGCATCATTTGAATATATGAAAAGTCATTAAGTTTCAAAGTGAGTACACTTGAAAGAAGATATCTGTAATTTTCTTATGCTATTATATTCTTATTATAATAAAAAGACTGTTGTTTAAATACTATGTCAACAGTCAGAGCCATACTTATAAAAAGCATGGCTTTTTATAAGTTATAATTTTTGTTGTATTCCCAAAGGAATATCTTTTTTAGGAAGTTCTCTTTTGATTTGTTCACTTTTATCAATCATTGACTCTTCCTTTTTCTTTTCTTTACTATCTTTCATTTTATCACCATCCTTACTTTATCTTAACCAAAATAAGGATATATTAAACAATATAGAGTCATCATTCATTTTCATTCAATGTATATGAAGTGGAATGCCTTGATATTTCTAATTGTTTTGTTATAGATATTTTAGTATCTAGGTTTTTTTGATAATTATGTAAAAATACGCAAGAATAAAGAGTATTGAGAATAAGTTCAATAGAATACTCAGTTGTAAAATTAGCAATTTTAGAATGTAATTTCTCACGCGTTGAAATAGTTAATACACATTGTGCATATTTTTTAAGGGAGTTATCACCTAAACTCGTTATAACGATGATTGGAATATGTCTTTCCTTTAACTGTTTAGCAATTCTTAAAAGGCTATTTGTTTCACCTGAATAAGATATAATAATAGCACAATCATGAGGAGATGATGAAAAAATAGTATACATTTGATTACCAAAAGTATTTTCTAGACTGACTTTCTTTTGTATACGTAACATTTTAAATTTAAAATTTTGAGCTATACAAAGATTATTTTCAATTGCAAACATATGAATATATTCAGCTTTTATTATAAGTTGTGTTGCTTTTTGTAAGGAGTCATGATGAATAAGATTGAGTGTGTCTTTTGAAGATTCATTCATTAAAGCACTCATAATTCCAGCAACCTCCATAATATTATTGTTCTCTGTAAAAGGAATATTAGAATCTATATCTATAAAATGAGCTTGGATATACTCTAATTCCTTAATATAATCTTCTTTTAATTCGTTGAATCCTTGATAACCGAGTTTCTTGGAAAAACGTACAATTGTTGCACTGGATGTAAATGTTTCTTTAGCGATATTACGTGTAGAAAGATCTCTAAGTTCATATTTATGAGCAATAATATAATCTCCGATATCCTTTTCACTAGAGGTGAGTTGAGCCTCATTTAATCTTTGTTCAAATAACATATATGTCCCTCCTTATATTTATTATATATGAAACACTGCTTCATATAAATGGGTAATTTATGAACCAATTATAAAGCGTTGTAACAACTTTGTGATAAAAGAATGCGATATATTGGGATTTGTAATATATTGTTGTTATTGAAAGGAGGTTATTTATGAAAAATAAATATATGTTAAAAATTTCATTATTATCTGTTTCGTTATTAATGGGAACAGCAGCAGCTATTAATGGTAATATACCTGCATTAGCAGATGCATTTATTAATATTCCATTATCATTAGTAGAGATGATTTCTACTTTGCCATCTCTTTTCTTAATGATTTCTGTGTTGATAAGTACAACAATTGCTAAAAAGATTGGATATAAAAGAACAATAGCTATAGGGATAGCCCTTGTTGCTGTAGCAGGATTTATTCCTGTTGTTGTTAATAACTTTTACATTATATTAGTATCTAGAGCAATTTTTGGTTTTGGTATCGGACTTTTTAATTCTTTAGTGGTTGCATTAGTAAACTATTTTTATGATAATGAACAAAGATCTAAGATGTTTGGTTTCCAAAGTGCTTTTGAAGGTATGGGAGGACTAGCTGTCACATTTATTTCTGGGCAATTACTAAATATAAGTTGGAATGCTTCGTTTCTTGCCTATATGATTGCTTTTCCAATCTTAGTCTTATTTATAACTTTTGTTCCAAAAGTATCAACAGATAAAATCACTGAAAAAAATAAATCTCAGATATTTCAAGAAAGACAAAATACAAAGGAAGATTTTCCTTTAATGGTTTTGGGGTATGTTGGAGCTATATTCTTCATTGCTATTTTCTTTATGTTAAGTGGAATAAAAGTAGCAGGAGTTATGCAGGCAGTTGGTTATGGAGAAACAAGTTCAGGCTCGTTTGTCATTATGATGATTGGTATAGGTGGAATGATAGGTGGGTTTCTATTTTCAAAGGTTTTACGATTCTGTAAAGAATATACAATAACACTAGGGTTAAGTTTACTTACAATAGCGATGTATATCATTGCTATTGCAACAAGTATTTTACCAACTTTATTTGCTGGAATACTCATTGGTATTGCTTTTCGATTTATTTTACCTTACTTTATTGATAAAATTAATAATAGTCAACTTAGTAATCCAGGTTTAGCAACATCTTTATTATTAGTAGGATATAACCTTGGTATAGCGATATCACCATATGGAGCCATATTCTTAGAAACAATTTGTATCTTTAGAGGTCCGAGTGCAATTTTTTATATGAATGCAATTGTTTTTTTAATTATGACTTGCATAAGTTTTTTTGTTATGTTAGTTTTTCATTCTCAAAAATGTGCATGAATACAAAGAAAAATAGACAGGTGTCATGAATAGACATATTAATAAAGAATTATGATTTCCTCTTTATAAGAGGAAATTTTTTGCTTGAAAATGGAAATTTTTGTGTAAGAAAGTATTGTATAATAGATTTGGTTATATTGAGAAAGGATATATAGGTTTTATGGAAAAGAAACGAATTATTAAATTATTAAAAATTTTAAGTCAAAGTCAATGTCCTATAAGTGGACCAGAACTTTGTACGAAGTTAGATATTACTGTAAGGACACTGAGGAATGATATTAAAGAATGCAAAAATGAATTTCTACAACATGGAATACAAATTATTTCTAAACATGCAGTTGGATATACATTACAAGTTATAAATGAAGAAAGTTATTATCATTATTTAGAAGATATGATGAAAGAAGAATCAGAGAATCAGATGCTTATACCTATTTATCCAGAAGAGCGAGTGAATTATTTAATTCGTATGTTTTTAACACAAAATGATTACATTAGGATAGAAGATATATGTGATATGATTTTTGTAAGCCGTTCTACATTAAGTAATGATTTAAAAGAAGTAAGAGAAAAATTAAATTATTTTCATTTAGAATTAGAGACCAAGCCAGCCTATGGCTTGAAAATTACAGGAAGCGAATTTCATAAACGTTCTTGTATATCACAATACTTTTATCATACCAATGGTAATGATGATATGTTTTTATCACAAACGAAATCTAGTCAGCAGCAAGAAGAAATATCAAAAATATTATATGAAACAATGGTTAATCAGAAATTTAAATTGACAGATATTGGATTTCACAACCTAGTTATTCATATCATGATAGCATTATTAAGACTGAAAGAAAAAGAACAACTCACTCACTATAAATATGATGAATCTATTAAGAATACTAAAGAATATGAAATTGCTATTCAATTATGTAGAGAAATTGAACACAGTTTTCATGTAATATTTCCTGATATAGAAATTTATTATATTGCTTTACATCTTTCAGGTAAAAAAGCAGTTCAATATAGTTCTAACTCTCTTTTTATGAATCATGAATATGAAATACTTATGACACAAATTATAAAAGAAATAAAAGATAAATATAATATTGATTTTACTGCTGATATGGATTTACAAACATCTTTATCATTGCATCTCCAACCAATGATGAATAGACTAAAATATGGTATGTATATTCAAAATCCATTATTAGAACAAATTAAAACAGAAAATCCACTAGCATTTGAAATTAGTGTACTCACAGCTAATATTATTGCAAAAAATTATCAGGTAGATGTCAGTGAGAATGAAATTGGTTATATTGCTCTACATTTTGCATTAGCTATTGAAAGATATCAAAAACAAGGCCCTAAGAAAAATATTATTATTATATGTGCAAGTGGGATGGGGAGTTCACAGATTCTTTTATATAAGATTAAACAAAAATTCAAGGAAAACATAAATAGTATCTATGTAACAGAACTATATGAACTCCCTAATATAGATCAAAGTTTATATGATTTTATATTAAGTACAGTCCCTATTCCTTTTCCAACACAAATTCCTGCAATACATGTACAATATTTTTTAGATAACCAAGATATGATCTCTTTAAGTGAGTTCTTTAAAAATCAAAATGAAATGTCATTTGTTGATCAGTATTTTCATGATAATCTTTTCTTTAATGATTTGAAAGGAAAAACAAAAGAAGAATTAATTCATGAAATGTGTACATATATTAAGCAAGTTAAAGATATTCCAAATGGATTTGAAGAAGAAATTTTCAAAAGAGAAAACTATTCTGTAACTGAATTTGGGAATATGATTGCCATGCCACATCCAATGGAACCAATGACCAATGAAACATTTATAACTGTAGGTATTTTAAAAAAACCAATAAAATGGAAACATCAACAAGTGAAGTATATCTTTTTATTAAGTATTCAAAAGAATTCAAAAGATGCATTAGGGTTACTCCATGAAACACTCTCTTCTCTTGTTTATGATAAAAAAGCTATGCAGGAGTTAGAGAAAGATTCGTCATTAACAAATCTTAAAAAGATTCTTAAGAGAATTGCAGAAGAGCAAAAGGAAAATGATATAGATACATTATTTGGTTAATAATTTCCTCTTTTATAAGGGAAATGAGTTCGATTTAAGTATTTTCTAATTTAATTATAATGAAAGTAGGTAGGCGAAAGCAATGAAAAGAATTCTATTATGTTGTGCTGCTGGGATGTCATCAAGCATTCTAGTCAAAAAGATGAGGCTGGCTGCAAAAGAACATGAAATAGATGTTGTAATAGCAGCAGTCAGTGGAAATCAAGTACCACTCTATGTAAGTAAAGTAGACGTCATATTAGTAGCACCAGCATTGGTTTATGAATTTGAAAGAATTAAAAAAATTGCTGCACCCTATAAAGTTCGTGTCTTTTTAATCGGCCGTGAAGACTACGGACAAATGAATGGAGAGATTATTCTTCTAAAACTTTTAAACAAAATCGAACAAATGAAACAGGAGGAAATCAAAATGGGTTCATTTACAAGTATCATTGAATCAAAGTTAATGCCAATAGCAGTCAAACTTGGATCAAATAGATTTTTAACAATCATTCGTAACTCAATGGTTGCATCAATGGCATTATTAATTATTGGAAGTATTGCAACGTTATTGGCTAATATTCCTTATGAACCAGTTGCTCATTTCTTAGCACCAGCCAACAACTTCTTTAATACAATTTCAAGTTGTACAACAGGAGTTATGGGTTTGTTTACAGCGGCATCAATGGGGTTCTATGCATCTGATGAATTAGGTACAAAACCATTCCAAACTGCTGTGACTACAGTTTCTGCATTCTTAATTACTCAGTATGATGCTGAAACAGGATTAAATGTAGCAGGGTTTGGTTCATCTGGATTATTTACTGCACTTGTTGTAGGTTTTACAGTCGTTTATACCTTGCATTTCTTTGAGGAAAAGAATATTGCGATTAAGATGCCTGAAGGTGTTCCACCAGCGGTCTCAGACTCATTCTCTGCATTATTACCTGCAACGGCAATCTTAAGTGTATGGACATTTATTTCAGTTGTCTTAGGATTTGATGTTAATGCACAGGTTCAGACATTAATGTCACCAGTTTCATCATTAATTGCTTCTCCATGGGGATATGGAATTTATCATATGTTATGTGGATTAGTATTCTTTTGTGGTATCAATAGTGCAGTTGTGTGTAATGTTGCTTATCCATTCATTGTTGCTAATGGTGCTGCAAATGAAGCTGCCGTATTAGCTGGAAATGCCCCAATCTTTGCAACAACTTATGGTACTGATACAATGATTTGGGCAGGAGGAACTGGTGCCACTATTGGTTTGGTTTTATTAATGACATTTATTGCGAAGAGTAAGTATTTTAAAACTTTAGGAAGAATGTCTGTTGGTCCTGGTATTTTCAATATTAATGAACCAGTTATTTTTGGTGCACCAATTGCATTTAACCCAATATTCTTTATTCCATTTGTATTCCTACCAGGTTTATTAGCAACGTCTACAGTATTATTGATGGAAGCTGGAATTATTGCAATGCCTACAATTGGTATGGTTCCTTGGACTTTACCACCAGGTTTAATTGGTTTCTTTATGACAGGTGGGGCTATCTCAACAACAGTTTGGTCAATATTAATTGTTGTTATTACAATTGTCGTTTACTATCCATTCTTTAGAGTGGCTGATAAACAACAATATGAAAAGGAATTACAAGAGTCAAAAGAATTAGATAATCAAACGATTTAATATAAAGGAGATGAATATTATGAATAAGTTTCCTAAAGATTTTTTCTGGGGAGGAAGTATCGCTGCTCATCAATGTGAAGGTGCTTGGCAAGAAGGTGGAAAAGGTCCAGGAATAATGGATTACTGTACTGCTGGAAGTTATGAGGTTCCAAGAAGATTTACCAAAGAACATGAAGAAGGCACATTATACCCAACTCATGAAGCCATAGACTTTTATCATAGATATAAAGAAGATATCAAGCTGTTTGCCAAAATGGGATTCACTGCGTTACGTATATCAATTGACTGGTCACGTATTTTTCCTAATGGAGATGATAATCAACCCAATCAAGAAGGATTAGATTATTATAAAGATGTTATCCAAACATTAATTGAATACAATATTGAACCAATTGTTACATTATTCCACTTTGAAATGCCTATTCATTTAGTAAGAAAATATAATTCATGGTTGAATAGAGATTTGATTAATTTCTATTTAAAGTATGTGAAGACAGTTGTTAGAGAATATAAAGGATTAGTAAAATATTGGGTGACTTTTAATGAAATGAATCATATTGATCCCCAAAGTGAAGCATCAGATTTCTTTGTCTATATGCTTGCTGGACTGACTTATGATGAGCTTCCAGGTGATAAGAGGGAATCATTAGCGACTATTGGCTACAATATGACATTAGCAGGAGTAAAGGCTACAAAGTTAATTAGAGAAATTGATAAAAATAATATTGTAGGATGTGTCTTTGGTATTCATCCAATTTACCCCAGAGATTGCAATCCTGTTAATGTTATGAATGCATTTAAGGAAATGGATAGGGACTATTATCAAATAGATGCTATGTGTAATGGAAAATTCCCAACATATAAAATGAAGGAATATGAAGATTTTGGTATTCACTTAGAAATAAATCATGAAGATGCACAAGCATTCGCTGAAGGGAAAATAGATTTTATTGGACTTAATTATTATCAGACGGGTGTATCAAAGACAGGTGAAGGTAATGAAAATGATGAAAAACTATTTGGTGGTGTTCAAAATCCATATTTAAAACAAAGTAAATGGGGTTGGGCTATTGATCCAGTTGGAATGAGATATTTATTAAATTATACTTATCGTAAATATGGCTTACCAATCATGATTACTGAAAATGGACTTGGAGCAGTAGATGAATTTATTGATGGCAGAATCAATGATGACTATCGTATTGATTATTTAAAACAGCATCTTCGTGAAATGAAAAAAGCAATTCTTGAAGATCATATTGAATGTATTGGTTATTTAATGTGGGGTCCTATTGATTTGGTGAGTGCCACAAATGGTGAGATGAAGAAAAGATATGGTTTCATCTATGTGAATAAATATGATGATGGTAGTGGGGATTTATCAAGAATTCCAAAAGATTCATTTTATTGGTATCAAAATATTATTCAAATACAGGGAGAGGAACTGTAAAAGGTTATTTGAAAATCACTTAAAATAAATTTGACGTTATTGAACCACTCTAGGTGGTTCTTTTTTTGTTTATCATATAATAAAGCAAGTTACTTGAATAAATAAAGTTACATGTTATAATATAAGTATAAAGTCATAAAGGAGGATATATATATGAGTTTAATAACAGTAACAAATAATAATTTAGAAGAATTAAAAAACAAAGAAGTCGTCGTTGTAGAATTTTGGGCACCATGGTGTGGATATTGTAAAAGATTAGCACCTGTTTTAAAAACAGTAGCAAAAGATATAGATATTATGCAAGTCAATATTGATGATTTTGAAGAATTGAGTGAGAGTTATAGAGTTGAGACAATTCCAACATTACTTGTTTTAAGAAATGGTATAGCTAGTGAACCTTTAATAGCTCCACAAGCAAAATCATTAATTACTGATTGGTTAAAAGATAATCAAGTCTTATAGAAGAGAGGAATATATAATGAAAACATATGATGTCGTTATTATTGGTGGTGGACCTGCTGGATACAGTGCAGCTTTATATAATGCAAGAAATGCAAGATCGGTTTTGGTTATTGAACAATTATCAGCTGGCGGACAGATGGCTACAACTGGTCAAGTAGACAATTATCCTGGATTTGATAAAGGTATTGATGGGTTTGATTTGGCAGAGAAAATGCAGAATCAGGCAGAAGGTTTTGGAGCAGAAACAATGTATGAAACAGTTACAGAACTGAAATTAGAAGAAAACCCTAAACAAGTTATAACAACAGGTGGTGTTATCTTAGCCAAAAGTGTTGTTATGGCAAGTGGTGCTCATCCAAGAGAACTAGGGATAGAAAATGAATCACAACTTAGAGGAAGAGGTGTTGCTTATTGTGCAACATGTGACGGAATGATGTTTAAAGATAAAGATGTTGTCATTGTTGGTGGAGGAAATAGTGCCATTGCAGATGCATTATATCTATCAAAAATATGTCATCATGTGACTTTGATTCACCGTCGTGATAGTTTACGCGCTTCTCGTGTTTATGAAGAGCAATTAAAAAAGAGTCATATACATTTCGTGTGGAATAGTCAAGTTGTAGAAATCTTGGCAGACAAGCATGTGACAGGTGTTAAAGTACAAAATGTAGTCACAAATGAAATGACCCAAATAGATTGTGATGGACTATTTGTTGCTATTGGAAGAATTCCTGATACAGAGATTGTGAAAGGTCAATTAGAATTAGATAAAAGTGGGTATATTATAGCTGATGAATCAACATGTACAAATATCCCTGGTGTTTTTGCAATCGGTGATGTCAGAACAAAAGCTTTAAGGCAGATTGTTACAGCAGCTAGTGATGGTGCAACATGTTCATATTATATAGAGCAGTATTTATTAGATAAGGAGTGATTTTCGTGAAAATGAAAGAAAAAGTTGTTATCATTACAGGTGGTGGCAAAGGGATTGGAAGAGGTGTTGCTGAAGCTTTTGGTGAAGAAGGTGCTAACCTTGTGATTACTGGTCGCCATCAGGAATCTCTTGATCAAGCAAAACAAGAACTAGAAAATGAATTTGGAATTCAAGTTCTTGCTATTCAAGCTGATGGGGCTGTTGAGAGTGATGTAAAAAAAGTTATTGAGCAAACAGTACAAGCTTTTGGACATATTGATGTTTTGATTAATAATGCAATGGCATCACGCTCAGGTAAATTATTAATTGAACATTCAAAAGAAGATTTTGCTTTATCAGTTGATACAGGCTTATATGCAACATTCTTCTATATGCGAGAAGCTCATCCATACTTAAAAGAAAGTCAAGGAGCGATTATTAATTTTGCTTCTGGTGCTGGATTTTCAGGACGTATTGGACAATCTTCATATGCGGCTGCTAAAGAAGGTATTCGAGGATTAAGCAGAGTTGCAGCAACTGAGTGGGGAGCAGATGGTATTAATGTTAATATCATTTGTCCTTTAGTTGAGACAAAACAAATGTTACAATGGAAGAAGGAACATCCAGACCACTATGAGCAGACAATTAAAGGTATCCCATTGGGTCGTTTTGGTGATGCTAAAAAAGATGTTGGTAGAACTTGTGTATTCTTAGCAAGTGATGATGCAAGTTTTATTAGCGGTGAGACAATTGTTTTACAAGGAGGTAGTGGTCTTAGAGCATAATAAAGAAAGAACATATGATATGTTAGAGGTAGATATTTATGATTCAAGAGTTAATGAAGTTTTATAGTGAACGTTCTGATTTTCTTCTCCCTTTAATATTAGAACATTTACAAATATCAATTATTGCTATTATTATAGCAACAATGATTGGTATTGCTTTAGGTATATTTATAGCAGAAAACAAGAAAACGTCTCCGATTGTATTAGGGATTGTGAGTTTTTTATACACAATCCCTTCTATCTCTATGTTAGGTTTTTTAATACCAGTAACTGGAATTGGAAATAAGAGTGCAATTATAGCTTTGAGTCTATATGCTTTGTTACCCATTATCAGAAACACATATACAGGTATTCAAGGTGTTGATAAAGATATATTAGAAGCCGCAAAAGGAATGGGAAGTACTAGAAAACAGATTCTTTTTCAAATTAAACTCCCTTTAGCTTTTCCTGTTATATTATCTGGTTTTAAAAATATGACTGTGATGACAATTGCCTTAGCAGGTATTGCTTCTTTTATTGGAGCTGGTGGTTTAGGGGTTGCTATTTATCGTGGTATTACAACAAATAATATAACAATGACTTTAGCTGGCAGTTTAACTGTGGCTATTTTAGCGTTTTTAGCAGACTTCTTAATTGCCTTGTTTGAACGTTATATTCAAAATCGTCGTCACAGTAAGAAGAAAAAACAAAAAGTCGTCATTGTAGTATTGAGTGCTATGATTGTTTTTGCAGCAAGTTTGTTTTATGTACCCCATAAAGATAAAACAATCCATATTGCTACAAAACCTATGACTGAGGAATTTGTCATTGGTGAAATGCTGAAAATGCTGATTGAACAAAGAACAGATATTGATGTAGAACTTACAAAAGGTGTTGGAGGAGGGACAAGTAATATTCATCCTGCTATGTTAAGTGGTGAATTTGATATTTATCCTGAATATACTGGAACAGCATGGAATTTTGTGCTTAAAGAAACAGCTTTTCCGGATGAAGAAACATTGTATAAACAGTTGGTAGAAAAGTATCAAGTTCAATATCAATTAGATTGGGTTGGATTATATGGTTTTAATAATACATATGGTTTAGCAGTCACAAAAGAATTGGCTAATCGTTATAACTTAAAATCGTATTCAGATTTAGCAGCTATTTCAAGTCAATTGATATTTGGTAGTGAGTATGATTTCTATGAGCGTGATGATGGCTATAAAGCTATGAGTGAAGCTAATGACTTCCATTTTAAAAAGACAGTAGATTTAGATATTGGATTAAAATATGATGCTTTACGTAAAAATCAAGTTGATGTTATTATTGCCTTTACAACAGATGGGCAATTAAGTGATTCAGAAATTGTTTTATTAGAAGATGATCAGCATTATTTTGAAACATATTATGCTGGAAGCGTTGTGAGACAAACTGTTTTAGAAGAATATCCTGAATTAAAATCAGTTCTTATGTTAATGGATGGATTGATTAGTGAAAAAGAAATGGCAACAATGAATTATCAAGTAGAACAAGAAAAGAAAAATGATAAGGATGTTGCAAAAGCATTCCTTCAAAGCAAAGGATTATGGGAGGAGTCAAAAGATGAGTAGTATACGTTTGGAACATATTGATAAAGCATATGATGATAATCAAATTTTAAAAGATTTCTCAGTTGAGATTGACTCCCATGAAATGATTAGTGTTATTGGAGGAAGTGGTAGTGGAAAAACGACAATGTTAAAGCTCATTAATGGTTTGTTACTGCCTGATCAGGGACACGTTTATATTGATGGTATTGATATTCAAACAATCAATCAAAATGAATTAAGAAGACATATTGGTTATGTTATTCAAAATATAGGACTTTTCCCACATATGAACATTGAAGACAATATTTCTTATGTATTAAGACTTCAAAAAACAGATCCTCAAATGATTAAAGAAAGAGTTCATGAACTGATAGTTATGATGGATTTGGATCAAGATATCTTAAAAAGGTATCCTGATGAACTAAGTGGTGGACAAAAACAACGTATTGGTATTGCAAGAGCTTTAGCAGCTAATCCTCAGATTATTCTGATGGATGAAGCTTTTGGAGCTGTTGATGAAATTACCAGACATGGCTTACAAGATGAACTTTTACGTATTCATCAAAAAGTTCCATTTACACTTGTTTTTGTTACTCATAACATACAGGAAGCTCTTCGCTTAGGAGATCGTGTTATGATTATGAAAGATGGTCATATTGAGCAATTTGATACAAGCCAAAATATTTTAGATCATCCTCAAACTGACTTTGTCAAACAATTATTATCATATTTATAGAAACAAAGGTCCAATAGCCTTTGTTTTTTCTGTTATTTAACCTTATATTCTTTAATTATTATTTTTTCTACTGAATATCTTGGTTGGATATTCAATATATAGTATAATAAGTATAGATATGAATGCTTTACAATCATAAAATGAGGTAGAAAATCTCTAATGAGTAAGAGGATATTGGAAGAGGAGTATATGGCGCCATGCTGATGGCTGACTCTTTATGTGATTAGAGATTATTTCTAACCCAATATTAATCTATGCAAACTTTAAAAATATGTGAGTCATAATAAGAGGGTGAAAAAATGAAGAAACTTATTTATGGAATAGGATTTGCAATAGCTATTATCATTATAGCTATTTATATGATGATACGAATACCAAAAAACACTGAGATGAACTGGTATTCATCAGTTAAAAACTTTCAATCAAGTCTAGGAGATGACTTTTATGATTTCTATCATCCTAAGTCATATTTTGATAGTTCTGTGCTAAAGAAAACATTATCTGAGATTGATAATATAAGATTTTATGGTACATTTAAGGGTCAAGATCATTCATATTATTTTTGGTTTGATGAGAATAATGATCAATTTGGAACTCTTAAAGTGAAGTATACTGTTTCTAAGAATCATAAAGGTTATACACACCCACAAAGAAGTGATTATCAATTAATAGATAAAGAGTCAGGAATTTATTATACTACTCAAGGAGAATCAGATATAGAACTTTTACATCGTTATAATTCTAAACACTTTATAGAAGTTGCTATTGATTTTGAAAATAAGCAAAATAATGATATGAAATCCTTAAAAGATATTGCACTTGATATGATGAAAGATAGTATTCAATTAAATAAAAATAATGAACATATTGATTAAGTTTTGCATATATTTTAATAACTTCTTTTCTATAATGAGTGATAAATAATAAATTAATAAAATATTTTTTTATTGACAATTTGTTTTATCTCATTTATAGTAGTAAAAAATAAACCATTGATGTGGAGATAAAAATAGATCGTGCACTACTAGAGAGCTTGGATGGTGGAAACAAGCAGAACGCAGCCTATTAAATGGACCACTGAGGGCAAAATGAAAAGCAAATGCTGAGTATCTTTTGACGTAAAGACTTACGTTAGTAGTCAGGAATGTGATAGCATTCTATATAAAGAGTATGCTTTTTTAGCATAAAACAAGGTGGTACCGCGGGTTTATATATTGTCCGTCCTTGACAGAATTTTTCTGTCGGGACGGATTTTTTGTTTTATAAGGAGGAAGAAAATGAGTTATTCAATATTATCAGAAATTCAAAGTTATCTTGAAAAAGGTGATTATGATATCGTACCAATCTACAAAAAGTTTCCTGCAAAGGATTTAACGCCAATGAATATTCTTAAAGAACTCAAGGGAAACAATCAAGAATGTTATTTATTAGAAAGTGCTGATCATCAAAAACGTTGGAGTCGATATTCTTTCTTAGGCTATAACCCAGTTATGTCAATAGCTTGTTATGATCATCAAATCATTGTTGGTCAGGAAAAATATAGAGTTGATCACCCACATGATTATCTCCGAAATCTTTTATCCCATTATAAAACTCCATTTATCCCATCATTGCCACCTTTTACAGGGGGACTGGTTGGCTTCTTTGGGTATGAGTATTTTCATTATAATGAGCCGACATTAAAGAGGGATAAAGATGATAATGAAAAGATTCCTGATATGTATTTAATGTTATTTGATACAGTCATTTGTTTTGATCATCAGGAACATATGATTCAATTGGTCACTCATGTTCCCATTCAGAATCTAGAAGTTGAATATCAAAAAGGAATGCAAAAACTTGAAGAACTTCATTGTATGATTCAACAAAATCAAAAATCATTGATTCCAGCACTACAAATAAAAGAACCATGTCTATCCTTATTTTCAAAAGAGAAATACTGTGAAATCGTTGAACAAGCAAAAAAGCATATTTATGAAGGTGATATCTTTCAAATTGTTCTTTCTAATCGATGGGAGATTGAAGCAAAAGGAAGTCTCATTCAAATCTATGAGAACTTGAGAGAAACAAATCCATCACCCTATATGTTTTATCTTTCTACTGAGGATTTAGAGATAGTTGGTGCTTCTCCAGAAACATTAGTAAAATTAGACGATAACAAATTATATACGTATCCACTAGCAGGTACAAGACCTAGAGGTAAAACGATAGAGGAAGATAAACAAAATGAAACAGATCTATTAAATGACCAAAAAGAGTTGGCAGAACACAATATGCTTGTTGATTTAGGAAGAAATGATATAGGGAAAATCAGTCAGTTTAAGAGTGTTCGAGTTGAAGAGTATCTGAGTATTCTCAAATATTCTCATGTTATGCATATTGGTTCGACAGTGAGTGGTAAAATTTTACCAGATAAAGATGCAATAGATGCGATCGATGCATTATTACCAGCTGGAACTTTATCAGGAGCACCAAAAATCAAAGCCAGTTCTCTGATTTATGAATTAGAAGGCCATAAACGCTACCTCTATGGTGGGGCTATAGGATATATCGGCTTTTCTGGGCAAATGGATACATGTATTGCCATTAGATTTGCTTATAAAACGAAAAACAAAGTATATGTAAGCAGTGGAGCAGGCATTGTTGCTGATAGCCAGCCAGAGAAAGAATTCCAAGAGTGCTGTCAAAAAGCAGCAGCTATTATGGATGCTTTAAAGTGTTCTCAAGGAGGGAAATTATGATTTTACTGATTGATAATTATGATAGTTTTTCTTATAACCTATATCAGCTTATAGGAACTATTGAGTCAGATATTCAAGTTGTTAGAAATGATGAATTATCTCTAGAAGATATTCATAAATTGAATCCTCAAGCTATTGTGCTTTCACCAGGTCCAGGACATCCACATGAAGCAGGTATTATAGAAAGTGTTATTAAACAATTTTATCGTTCTGTACCAATATTAGGAATTTGTTTAGGTCATCAGGCAATTTGTGAAGTCTTCCAAAGTGAGATTACCTATGCAAAAGAATTAATGCATGGGAAAACATCACTCATTTATTTACAAGATGATGTTCTATTTCAGGGCTTAGAGAAATCCATTCAAGTCGCAAGATATCACTCTTTAATAGTCAAGAATATATCAAAAGATTTGAAAGTTATAGCGAAAACAAGTCAAGGTGAGATTATGGCAGTGAAGCATAATCTTTATCCTGTTTATGGATTGCAGTTTCATCCAGAATCTATTTTAACAAATGATGGATTAAGAATTATACAAAATTTTATAGGGGGAATGAAAAAATGATTAAAGAAGCGATTCAGTTATTAGCACAAGGAAATAATTTATCAAAACAACAGGCATATGAATGCATGAATGAAATTATGGCAGGTGAGGCATCACAGATACAAATGGCAAGTTATTTAACAGCACTAAGTTTAAAAGGTGAAACAATTGATGAAATCACAGGAAGTGCAGGAGGAATGCGTGAACATTGTATTAAAATATTAAACGATGAAGATGTATTAGAGATTGTTGGAACAGGTGGAGACCATTCAAATTCATTTAATATTTCTACAACGTCTTCACTTGTTATTGCAGCAAGTGGTATCAAAGTTGCAAAACATGGTAATCGGGCAGCAAGTTCAAAGTGTGGTGCAGCAGATGTATTAGAAGCATTGGGAGTAAAAATTGATATATCACCAAAACAGAGCGCAGATCTTTTGAAACAAATAGATATATGTTTTCTCTTTGCTCAAAACTATCATATTGCAATGAAATATGTTGCCCCTGTCAGAAAAGAATTGGGAATCAGAACAGTTTTTAATATTCTCGGGCCATTAACGAATCCAGCAGGAGCATCAATGCAAATCATGGGAGTCTATGATGAGACATTAGTTGAACCCCTCGCAAGAGTGCTTAATAATTTAGGAGTCAAACGTGCAATGGTTGTTTATGGAGAAGATGGCTTAGATGAGATTTCTTTATCTTCTTCAACACAAATCTGTGAGATTCATGATGGACACTATACATGTTATAAAATAACACCTGAACAATTTGGGTTTGAGCGTTGTTTAAAAGAAGAACTGGTAGGAGGGACTCCACAAGAAAATGCAAAAATCACATTAGATATATTAAAAGGACAAAAAGGTCCTAAACGAGATGCTGTTTTAATGAATGCAGGAGCAGCAATTTATATAGGCGGTAAGGCCCAGGACCTACAGGAAGGGATTGCAATAGCAAGACAAATGATTGATGAGGGGAAAGCTTTGAAGAAATTAGAGGATTTTATTCAAGCTTCACAGGTAGAAGTATGATTCTTGAGCAGATAGTCGAAAAAACGAAAATAAGATTACAAAGACAAAAGGAATTGCTTTCACTTGATATTTTAAAACAACAAGTCGAGGCTTTGGAAGTGACTCAACAATATTTATTTTATAAAGCACTACAAAGCAAAGATATGTCATTTATTCTAGAAGTGAAGAAGGCTTCGCCTTCTAAGGGATTAATCGCAAAAGAGTTTGACTATATAGAGATTGCTAAAGAGTATGAAAGAATTGGAGCAAGTGCTATTTCAGTATTAACTGAACCAACTTTCTTTCAAGGAGATAACCAATATTTAAAAGAAATTAAAGAATATGTTCATATTCCAGTTCTTCGTAAAGATTTTATTATTGATGAATATATGATTTATGAAGCAAAACAAATTGGAGCAGATGCTATTTTATTAATCTGTGCAATTCTTAATGATGAACAATTAAATTCCTATATTCAATTAGCAGAAGTCTTAGGGTTAAGTGTTCTTGTCGAGACACACAATAAACATGAGATAGAAAGAGCTATCAAAGCAAACGCCAAAATCATTGGTGTTAATAACCGCAATCTTAAAGATTTTACAGTTGATTTTCATAACAGTATAGAACTGCGAAGACATGTTCCTGAACATATCCTCTTTGTATCAGAAAGTGGTATTCATACACATGAGGATATAAAACTCTTAAAACAAAATCATGTGGATGCAGTTTTGATTGGCGAGGCTATTATGAAAGCTGAAAATAAAGAAATTGCATTTCAGCAATTAAGAGGTCAATATGAAAATTAAAATATGTGGTCTTTTTAGAAATGAAGATATTGATGCAGTCAATGAGGCTATGCCTGATTATATTGGATTTGTTTTTGCTAAAAGTCGTCGTCAAGTCACGAAAGCAGAAGCAATGAATTTAAGTCAAAGACTTCATCCTAAAATTAAAAAAGTAGGAGTTTTTGTAGATAGTGATATTCATGATATTGTAATGCTTGTACAGGAAAATATTATAGATATGGTTCAACTTCATGGACATGAGGATCAAAGTTATATCTCGAATCTTAGAAAAAATATAAATATACCTATTATAAAAGCAGTCAATGTTGATAATTTTAACTTATACACAGATATTGATTATTATCTCTTTGATTCAATAATTGCAGGAAGTGGACAATGTTTTGATTGGAGAAAGATTCCTCAAATGAAATTACCTTTCTTTTTAGCAGGTGGAATTGATTTGAATAATATTGATGATGCATTAAAGGTAGATTGTTTAGGATTGGATATAAGTAGTGGTGTAGAAACGAATGGATATAAAGATAAAGAAAAAATAAAAAGAATAGTGAGGAAAGTGAAATATGGAAACAGGTAGATATGGAATACATGGTGGACAATATATTCCAGAAACACTTATGAATGAGATTCATAAAGTAGAAGAAGCATATGAATTTTATAAAAATGATAAAGCCTTTCAAGAAGAATTAACTTTTTTGTTAAATGAATATGCAGGAAGACCTTCTTTATTATATTATGCTCAAAAAATGACAGTTGATTTAGATGGCGCAAAAGTCTATTTAAAACGTGAAGATTTAAATCATACAGGTTCACATAAAATTAATAATGTATTAGGGCAAGTATTGATGGCGAAGAAGATGGGAAAAACAAGAGTTATTGCTGAAACAGGTGCTGGACAACATGGGGTTGCGACTGCGACCGCTGCAGCGTTGCTTGGTTTGGAATGTGATATCTTTATGGGAAAAGAGGATACAGATAGGCAATCACTTAATGTCTATCGTATGGAGTTATTAGGAGCAAGGGTGCATAGTGTAACAACAGGAACAATGACATTAAAAGATGCAGTGAATGAGGCTATGCGTGAATGGACAAAGCGAGTCGATGATACACTTTATGTTTTAGGGTCTGTCATGGGACCACACCCTTTTCCAATGATAGTTCGAGACTTCCAAAGTGTTATTTCTCAGGAGGCTAAGGCTCAAATATTAGAGAAAGAAGGAAAATTACCAACTGTTGTTATGGCATGTGTTGGTGGAGGAAGCAATGCTATGGGAATGTTTGCTCATTTTATTGATGAGCCAGATGTACAATTGATTGGTTGTGAAGCGGCTGGTAAAGGCGTTGATACAGCATTAACTGCAGCAACTATAAATACTGGAACATTAGGGGTGTTTCATGGTATGAAATCATACTTTTGCCAAGATGAATATGGTCAAATTGCTCCAGTTTACTCAATATCTGCAGGATTGGATTATCCAGGTATAGGACCAGAACATGCTCATTTACATGACATCCATCGTGCTCAATATGTACCTGTAACTGATGATGAAGCCGTTGAAGCCTTTGAATATCTAGCAAAGACAGAAGGAATTATTTGTGCAATTGAGAGTGCTCATGCAGTTGCATATGCAAGGAAAATTGTCCCAACTCTTGCAAAGGATGATATAGTTATGATTTGTTTGTCAGGTAGAGGAGATAAAGATGTTGCTGCCATAGCAAAGTATAGGGGGATTGAGATCAATGAATAGAATAAAAAATGCATTTCAGGATCAAAAAGCATTTATTGCTTTTTTAACAGCTGGGGATCCAACTCAGGAAAAAACAGTGGAGTATATTTTAGAAATGGAAAAAGCTGGAGCTTCACTGATTGAAATTGGAATACCTTTTAGTGATCCCGTAGCTGAAGGTCCAGTCATTCAAGCGGCAAATATTCGTTCTTTAAAGAATAAAATGACAACGCACCAAGTATTTGATATTGTTATAAATGTCCGTCAATATTCACAAATTCCCATTTGTCTCATGACATATTTAAATCCTGTCTTTCACTATCAATATGATAAGTTCTTTCAAAAGTGTCAAGAAGTAGGAGTAGATGGTATCATTATTCCTGACTGTCCTTATGAAGAGTGCCAAGAAGTTAAAAAGGTTGCAAAAGTATATGGTATTACAGTCATTTCCATGATTGCTCCAACATCTCAAGATAGAATTAAAATGATTGCCAAAGAAGCAGAAGGATTCATTTATTTAGTTTCATCAATGGGAGTCACTGGTGTACGTCAAGATATTCATACTGATGTATCAAAGATTGTTCATGATATTAAAACTGTTACTGATATCCCTGTTGCTATTGGATTTGGCATTCACAGTCCTGATCAGGCTCAGGAAATGAGAAAATATGCTGATGGTGTCATTGTTGGAAGTGCTATAGTGAAAATCATTGCTCAGTATGGTGAACATGCTCATAATGCATTATATGAATATGTCAGAAGTATGCTTATTTAAAATAAAAAAGGATTCACTCCAGTATATAGGAATGAATCTTTTTTTGATGATAAAGTTTGTATTATAACAGTTTCTGTATTTATGTCTTCATAGTCACATTGCTGTGAGATGTATAGTCATGTATAAATTTGTTTGTGAGAAGATATATAAATACAGATATTAAAGATGTAATTACAGATATTTTATATAATATAGCAACGATGTCTGCATTAAAATGACATTCCATAAATTGAAGAATAACAAATGTAGGATAAAAGAGAAAGCCTTCTCCTAATAGCATTGTTATAAATTTAAGGGAAAAAGGAACGTATTGGTATTTTGTATCATATTTATGAAAAACTTCTAAATGACAAACTTTCTTACCAGGTGTTTGACCATTGTTATAAATTGGGATCATTGCATAATATATAAAATAGACAAATAAACATAGACTTATAATCAAAATTCCTTGATAAAAAGAGACTTGATAAAAGTCAATTCTTGTTGTTTTGGTTTGAGTTATCATTGAATAATAAAGTAAAGTTATAAAACTATATATAAGTGAAGAAATAAACCAATCTATAAGATAAGCAGTTAATCTTTTGACTTTATACTTCATTTGATTCTTCCAAAATATATTTCTTATCCAATGATTTAATAAATGGATAGTATATCAATCCTGAAACTATCAAAACAACAACTTGTAAGACACCGCCACGCCAATCATTACACATTAACCAGCCAGATATAGGGGCAGGTGTTGTCCAAGGAATTGTGACACCAGTTGGATAAGGAACGAGACCAGCATACATTGAAAGATAGGCAATAAGAACAGAGCATGTTGGGGCAAGAACAAATGGAACTAACATCATTGGATTTAAAACAATTGGCATCCCAAATATAACAGGTTCATTAACATTAAATAATCCTGGTAAAATAGATAATTTTCCAATTTGTTTTATACGTTTTGATTTACATTTGTAAGCCATAATAATTGTTAAAGGTAATGTAATACCAGAACCAGTTAAAAAGACAAAGAAATTAATAAAGTCCATTGTAACTATATAGGGTCTTGCTGCTGTTACAGCAGTTTGATAAATAGCTAGATTTTCAGCTCTTGTTGCATACCAAATCGGATCCATAAAAGAATCAACTACAGATGAACCATGAATTCCAAAGAACCATATAAATGAATTCAAGAAAGAAGCAAACAATGTTCCAACTAATGATGTTGTTATACTAGCCAGTGGCATCTGTAGAACTTGAATAATAAAGTTTGTCACTGTATCATAAGGTGTTAATGAAACAACAAGACGAATGATTAAGAAAATGGGTAAAACAACAGCAGCTGGTATTAAAGCATTAAATGATCTTGAAACAAAACTTGGAACACTTTCAGGCATTTTAATAATCCAATTTTTATGAACAGTATAACTATAAATTGAAGTTGCTATTAAAGCTGTTATCATAGCTGTAAACAAGCCTTGAGCTTCAAAATTAGAAACAGCAAAACCACCATCTTCCATCTGTGCCAATAAGATAAAGTAAGCAGAAACAGAAATACCTACAGCAGATAAAGGTTCAACTTTATTTTTAAGAGCTAAACTGTTAGCAATTCCAATAATAGATAACAATGATACCAATCCAGTTGTTGCAGGAACCATAATATCCCAACACCATTGACTCCAAATATCTCCTAGTAATGATGTCATTGTTTCTTGAAAAATAGGTAATGGAAAATCTCCTATAATAATACAAACAGACCCAACGATTAATATAGGCATAGAAAACATTAAACCATCTTGTAAAGCAGCTAAATATTTATTATTAGATAATTTGTTAGATATTGGCATTAATGTTTTATCTAACAAATGTGTTAATTTATCCATAAATTCACCTCCTATTTAAATTTAGGAAAATAGTCTTTATTCACAGAAATATAATCATCTAAAATCTTTCTTGCTAAATCTGTATCAACAACAGTTCTATTGACAACTAAAGCTTGTAAAGCTTTTTGATAAGAACCTTCTAAAGTAGCATCAACCGTTAATTTTTCATATGCATATTGCCCTTCTAGAAGACCTTTTTCAAAAGTTGGGACTTCTCCAACATGGAAAGGCTCAGCACCATGATTTCCAACTTGGCAGGCAACTTCTAACATCATACCATCATCCAAATTATTGACAATTCCATTGTTTTTTACCATTAATAAAAATGTATCTTTGCGATTATAAGCAATACTCATAGCAAGTTCAACAATATATGTCGCATGAGCATCATTATGAGCAACTGTAGCCTGTTCAATTCCATCATGAGATTCTTGAGCATATTTTTTATCTAAATCATATTGTGTTCCCCTTATTGCATGTAAGTCTATAATACTTTGACAGTATTCTTTCACTCGTTTTTCTCTACCATCTATAACTTCATTGGCTCGTGTATAATTTGGATCTATATGATTGACCATTGTATTTGGATATAGATAATATTGTAAGTATGTATTAGGCAATGAGTATGGGTAGTCTTGTACCATCTTCTCTAGGTGTTTAAATGTAAAGTTCCAATAATCATCATTTTTATCAGTATAATGTAATTCATCATCACAATGACCATTCTTTAATTTATCTAACAGAACTGGTAGAACATCTATTCCAGTTACTTTATTATATAAATGAGTAAACCAACCAAAATGATTTAATCCAAAATATCTGGGCTCAACATCAGTACGTTTTAAACCTGCTAAAGGTGCAAAGATATCCATAATAGAAATAGGCATATCACAAATATTAAGAATTCGATAATCATCTGGGAATATTCTCTTTGTAGCTTCAGCAACAATTGCAGCAGGGTTTGAATAATTCAAAATCCAAGCATCCTTTGAGTATTGTCGAATATCATGAATCAATTCAATCATTCCTAAAACACTTCTTACACCATAAGCAAACCCACCTGGACCACATGTTTCTTGACCGATAACACCATATTTTAATGGAATCTTCTCATCTAATTCTCTCAGTTCTAATCCACCCTGCCTAATCTGTACTAAAGCAAAATCAATATCAGTAAAAGCAGTTTCTTTATCACATGTAAAAATATATTCATCTAACTCTGAGTAATATTCTTGAAAAAGTATGGAACCAAATTCACCTATAGGTTTCTGTCTTTTTTCATCAATATCATATAAGACTATCTTACGTAAAGGAAATTCTTTCTTTACAAGACATAACATTTCCATCATATCAGGAGTATAAGTACTTCCCCCTCCAACAATACAAATAGAAAATCTCTTACTATTCATTTTTTTCTCCTCCATTTTCTCTCAAAAATCGGCCTCTCTTTGATAGTTTCATTGTAGCAAACAAAAAACTGGCTGACAATGCAACCAGTTGATTAAAAAATATGTTAAGTATGAAAAAAACATGTTAAGATGATTCTTTTTTTAGGACTTCCGTTAATATATTTTCTATAACAAAAATAGCAGTTCCTACATAATAATCAGGAGTTTCAAAAAATTTATTTTGCTGAAATTGTAATTGAATATGATAATCAGAAAGCTTAGCTATTGTAGATTTTTGTGTTGCTGTGATAGAATATATTTTATGTCCCATCTTCTTTGATAAATTAATAATTTGGATAATATCCTCTGTTTCTCCACTCTTTGAAAAAATAATAACAATAGAAGGTTTGCTTCGGGCATTTATACAATCAATAGGAGCACCTTCATATGCAAAAATATCGAACTCTGCTAATCTTTTAAGAAAATATCCTGTAATCATACCTGAAAAACCTATTCCTACAAGATATATTTTTTGATCTCTATATGTATGAATATCATTAATGAGTTGTTGCATAGTATCCATATCTTCTTTATGAATAAACTCCTCTAATGAGTGATTGTTATGGATAGAAACCTGTTTATGAATATTATCATTAAGTATATATATCATCTGGCTATAACCAATAAAGCCTAATTTTTTAGCAAGATTTATAATTGTTGTTGTGGAAACAAAAGTTTTACTTGCTAATTCTCTAATAGAAATACGTTCATTTCCTATTGCTAATTCATTCATAATTGTTTCTACAATATTTAATTCTGTATCATTCAAAACATATCGCTTGGCTATATCTCTTAAATTCATAAAATCACTCCTTGTGATATATTGTAAGCGACATTGTTTTTCTTGTAAACACAAAGGTATATATTTAACACAAGAATTAAAATTTTTCTAACTCACACGGAAAAGTAGATAAAGTATAGTCACTTCATGATATCCTTATAAAGGATTTTTCTTTATACAATCTTAATGTCATTATCTTTTTTATTAACACCATCTTAAAATCACTTCGCATATACTATGGATATCAAAAGAAAAAGGGGGAAAAGATGATGACAATCATGATTTCAATTATTGGTTTGATTGCTATGATTTTATTATTTTACTATGTGTATATCCTTATGAAGGGAGATCAACAAAAATGAAGTCAACTCTTATACAGTATGTCCTATATTTCATTGCTCTTATTATCTTAGCTATTCCAGTAGGAGCGTATATTAAAAAAGTCATGAATGGAGAAAAAACATTTTTATCTCGAATGTTAGTTCCTTGTGAAAAAGCAGTTTATAAGATCATGCATATTGACTCACAAGAGGAAATGACTTGGAAGAAATATACAGTCAGTGTGTTAGTATTTTCACTTATTGGTTTTGTTTTCTTATTCTTATTACAATTGTTACAGGGTTATTTGATGGGAAACCCACAAGGATTATCAGGTGTAAAGTGGGATTTATCATTAAATACAGCAGCCAGCTTTATTACCAATACAAATTGGCAAGCTTACAGTGGTGAGTCAACACTTAGCTATTTGACTCAGGCATTGGGACTTACAGTTCAAAATTTCGTTTCAGCAGCGACAGGAATTGCTGTGTTATTTGCACTGATTCGAGGGTTTATGAAAGTGGAGGCTAAAGGATTAGGAAGTTTTTGGGTCGATATAACAAGAACGATTATCCACGTTTTGATTCCATTGAACTTGGTTATCTCTGTTTTATTAGTTGCTGGTGGGGTTATTCAAAATCTTGAACCTGCACAGACTGTATCATTGGTAGAACCGATTGCAGTGAATGTTGATGGTGAAATTATAGAAAATGCGCAAATAGATATTGCATCAAAAACAGTAACAGTCAATGGACAAATGGTTCCACAAGCTAAAATAATCACTGAACAATTTGTACCTATGGGACCAGCTGCTAGTCAAGTTGCGATTAAGCAAACGGGAACAAATGGTGGTGGATATATGGGTGTGAATTCAGCTCATCCATTAGAAAATCCCAACGCATATACGAACTTTATTGAAATGACATCTATATTATTAATTCCAGCAGCTTTATGTTTTGCATTTGGTTCAATGATTAAAAATAAAAAACAAGGAATGGCAATCTTTTCAGCTATGGCTATTTGCCTTGTTCTAGCAATGGGCTCTATAGCGGTAAGTGAGCAATATGCAACACCACAGTTGGCTCAAAATGGTAATGTTGATATTGGTATGGTAGAACAGTCAGGTGGAAATATGGAAGGAAAAGAGTCACGTTTTGGAATTGCCACTTCAGCAACTTGGGCAGCTTATACAACAGCCGCTTCCAATGGATCTGTGAATTCTATGCATGATAGTTATACACCTATAGGTGGAATGGTGACAATGCTATTGATGCAACTGGGTGAGGTCGTGTTTGGCGGTGTTGGTTGTGGTTTATATGGCATGTTGGCATTTGCAATACTGACTGTCTTTATTGCCGGATTAATGGTTGGACGAACTCCAGAATTCTTAGGTAAAAAAATTGAGCCATATGAAATGAAATGGGCAGTTGTTGTCTGTCTTGCAACACCAGTTGCCATATTGGTTGGGAGTGGTATAGCGGCTGCTTTACCAAGTACTGTTGATAGTCTCAACAATACTGGAGCTCATGGATTATCAGAAGTTCTTTATACGTATTCATCATGTGGTGGAAACAATGGTTCAGCTTTTGCAGGATTCAATGCGAATACAGTCTTCTTTAATGTTTCTTTAGCACTTGTGATGCTTTTTGCAAGATTTGTACCTATTATAGGAACACTTGCTATTGCAGGACATTTGGTAGAAAAAAAGAAAATCGCTGTAACAGCAGGAACACTTTCAACGACCAATGGAATGTTTGTCTTCTTATTAATTTTTATTGTTTTATTGGTAGGTGCATTGAGTTTCTTTCCAGCGTTAGCTTTAGGACCACTTGCTGAATTCTTTGGTATGTTATAGAGGGGGAAGAATTATTATGGAAAACAAAAAGAGAGCAATTGCTGATAAATCAATGATTATGCGTGCTATTAAAGATTCATTCACTAAACTGAGTCCAAAAACACAAGCTGAAAATCCAGTTATGCTTTTGGTATATATATCAGCTATATTAACAACTTTGTTGTGGCTTGTTTCTTATACTGGTTATAAAGATGCTGCATCAAGTTTTACATTTGCTATTGCACTTATCTTATGGTTAACAGTTTTATTTGCCAATTTTGCTGAAGCGATTGCTGAAGGGCGTGGAAAAGCCCAAGCAGATTCTCTAAGAGCTGCCAAGAAAGATGTAGAAGCACATAAAATTGAATCTTTATCAAATAAAGAAGAATTTGTTGATATTCCTTCAACATCTCTTGGTAAAGGTGATTTTGTTATTGTCAGAGCTGGTGAGCAAATTCCAGCAGATGGTGAAGTTATTGAAGGGGCTGCATCAGTAGATGAAAGTGCCATTACTGGTGAATCTGCACCAGTTATTCGAGAGAGTGGTGGAGACAGAAGTGCGGTCACAGGTGGAACAACAGTTTTATCTGATTGGATTGTTGTGGAGGTCACTCATGATCCAGGAGATAGTTTTTTAGACAAGATGATTGCTATGGTCGAAGGTGCAGCGAGAAAGAAAACACCTAATGAATTAGCCTTACAGATCTTTTTAATCGCACTATCTATTATCTTTATATTGGTCACTGTTTCTCTTTACACATACTCATCTTTTTCAGCAGCCCAAGTTGGGATTGATAATCCAACATCTGTTACAACGCTAGTTGCCTTATTGGTATGCTTAGCACCAACAACAATCGGAGCCTTGTTATCCGCTATTGGAATTGCTGGTATGAGTCGATTAAATCAAGCCAATGTTTTAGCAATGAGTGGACGTGCTATTGAAGCAGCAGGAGATGTTGATATCTTAATGCTTGATAAAACAGGGACAATCACTTTAGGAAATCGACAAGCTTATGAATTGATTCCAGTAGATGGTTGTCATCCTCATGACTTAGCAGATGCTGCTCAGCTTTGTTCATTAGCAGATGAAACGCCAGAAGGACGAAGTGTTGTTGTTCTTGCAAAAGAAAAGTTTAATATTCGAGCAAGACGTTTAGAAGATAAAAATATGAAGTTTATTCCCTTTACTGCAAAAACAAGAATGAGTGGTGTTGATTTTGCTGGTCATGAAATTCGTAAAGGTGCAGCAGATTCAATCAAGGAATATGTATTGGGTTATGGTGGAACATATAGTCATGAATGTGAACAGGCAGTCAACATGATAGCTAATCAGGGAGGAACTCCTTTGGTTGTTGCTAAAGATCATAAAATCATGGGTGTTATTCATTTGAAGGATATTATTAAAAGTGGAGTTCAGGAAAAGTTCTCGGATTTAAGAAAAATGGGAATTAAGACAATTATGATTACGGGTGATAACCCACTTACTGCTGCAGCAATTGCAGCAGAGGCAGGCGTTGATGACTTTTTAGCAGAAGCGACTCCTGAAGGTAAATTAGAAATGATTCGTGATTTCCAAGCCAAAGGGCATTTGGTTGCGATGACAGGTGATGGAACAAATGATGCTCCTGCTCTCGCTCAGGCTGATGTTGCTGTTGCCATGAATAGTGGAACGCAGGCAGCCAAAGAGGCAGGGAACATGGTGGATCTAGATTCTTCTCCAACGAAATTAATTGATATTGTGCGTATTGGTAAGCAATTATTAATGACACGTGGAAGTTTAACAACTTTTTCAATAGCCAATGATGTGGCAAAATACTTTGCGATTATTCCAGCCTTGTTTATTGGCTTATATCCTGAATTACAAGCATTAAATGTCATGTCTTTGCATTCTTCTCAAAGTGCTATTCTATCAGCAATTATTTATAATGCATTGATTATAGTAGCTTTAATTCCTTTGGCGTTAAAAGGTGTGAAATATCGTGAAGTATCAGCCAGTAAGTTGTTATCAAGAAATTTATTAGTATATGGGATTGGTGGAATTATCACTCCGTTTATATGTATTAAGGTCATTGATATGCTACTAGTTGTATGCCATTTGGTATAGGAGGGTTATAGAATGAAAATGGTTAAGAATGTATTTCCCAAAGCAGTTCTTATTTTTGTTATCTTTACAGTGTTATGTGGTATTATTTATACAGGTGTTATTACAGGCATTGCACAAGTCTTTTTTCCAGAACAGGCAAATGGCAGCATTATAGAAATCAATGGAAAAAAATATGGAAGCGAGTTATTAGGTCAGCAATATACTGATATTAAGCACATGTGGGGTCGTATCATGAACATAGATGTAACAACATATGTTGATGATAAAGGACAACCTGTTATGTATGCCTCACCATCAAATTTAAGTCCAGCAAGTGAACAATATCAAGAAATTGTAGCTGAACGTGTTGAAAAAATACGTGCTTCACATCCTAATCAGGGGAATATGCCTATACCTGAAGATTTGGTAACATGTTCAGGGAGTGGGTTAGATCCTCATATCTCTGTAGCCGCAGCAAAATATCAAATTCAACGTATTGCAAAAGCACAGGATATGACAGATTCACAAGTTCAAGAGATTGTTGATAAATGTACTGATGGACGTTTCTTAGGCATATTTGGTGAGGAGACTGTTAATGTTTTAAAAGTGAATCTAATGCTTGATGGTATTTTAAAATAGAACCTATTATGAGGTTCTTTATCTTTAAAATCTTTATACTATTTTAATAGGAAGAATGCTAGAATGATGATGGGGTGATAGATGATGTTTCAAAGAACTGAACCAGATGAAATTTTAAAAAAAATTCATGATGAAGAAAGAAAACAAGGACGTGGATATTTAAAAATATTTTTTGGTTATGCTGCGGGAGTTGGAAAGACATATACAATGCTAGAAGCTGCTCATACAGCAAAAAGCCGTGGTGTAGATGTCGTTGTCGGATACGTAGAACCACATGCCAGACCAGAAACAACAAGACTGGTTCAAGGATTAGAAAGCTTATCTCCAAGAATTATTGAACATAATCACATTCAACTCAAGGAATTTGATTTAGATGCAGCACTTGCAAGAAAACCAGAGTTAATTCTTGTTGATGAATTGGCTCATACAAACGCAACTGGTTTAAGACATCATAAGCGTTATCAGGATATTAGAGAATTATTAGCAGCTGGAATTAATGTTTATACCACTGTAAATGTTCAACATATTGAAAGTTTAAATGATATGGTTGCATCTATTACTGGTGTTTTGGTTAGAGAACGTATTCCTGATTATGTTTTTGATGATGCAGATCAAGTTGAATTGGTAGATATAGAACCTAATGATTTGATTGAAAGATTAGAAGCAGGTAAAGTCTATCAACCAAATCAAGCCAAAAAAGCTTTATCAAATTTTTTTAATAGAGATAATCTCATTGCATTAAGAGAAATAGCGTTAAGAAGATGTGCCGATCGTATTAATAAAATGACTGAACTTGCAAAAGCAGATAAGGGGATAGATTATTTTACTGGGGAACATATATTGGTATGTATTTCATCTTCTCCAACCAATGCGAAAGTTATTCGTACAGCTGCACGTATGGCAGCTGCTTTCAAAGGGCGTTTAACTGCATTATATATTGAAACTTCAGATTACATCCGTATGGATCAAAAAAGTTTAAATACATTAAGTGAAAATATGCATTTGGCACAACAATTTGGTGCACGAGTTGAGGCAGTATGTGGTGATGATATTGCTTATCAGATTTCAGAGTATGCACGTTTATCTAATGTTTCAAAGATAGTCTTGGGAAGAAGTCAAACAAAAAAGCATCTTTTTTCAAAGCCATCACTCGTTGAACAACTCACTTTTGCAGCTCCTAATTTAGATATTTATATTATTCCAGTCAAAGGAACATCGGTTTATCGTTATCAAAAATATAAAGAAAAACCTCAATTTGTATTGAAAGATTTCCTGATTTGTATTTGTGTGATTATAGCTATTACTTTCATAGGATACTTATTTCAAAATTTTGGATTTAGTGAAGCTAATATTATAACTGTTTATATATTAGGTGTTTTAATGATTTCAATTATGACATCCCAAAGAATTTATAGTATTGTTTCTTCATTTTTAAGTGTACTGGTTTTTAATTTCTTTTTTACAAATCCTTATTTTACATTTCAGGCATATGATTCTGGTTATCCAGTAACTTTTGTGATTATGTTTTTAGCGGCTTTTATTACAAGTGGTTTAGCAGTTCAAATGAAAAACAGTGCGAAACGTGCCGCACAAACAGCATATCGCACAAAAATACTCTTAGATACAAATCAATTAGTACAAAAGGAAAAAAATAAAAAAGGAATTATTGATGTCACATGTCATCAATTGATGAAACTACTCAATAAAGATATTATTTTCTATCCAGTTGATGAACTCAATCTTCAAAATCCCATTGTGTTTTCAATAGATGACTCAAAAGATATTGAAAAATGTATCAATAATAATGAAACTGCAGTTGCAACCTGGGTTTATAAAAATAATAAACATGCAGGAGCAACAACACATACATTAGGAAATGCAAAGTGTTTATACTTGGCTTTGCGTGTGAATGAGAATGTTTATGGTGTTGTAGGGATTAGAATTAAAAATAAACCTTTAGATCCATTTGAACATAGTATAGTCTTGTCAATTCTAGGGGATGCGGCTATGGCTCTAGAAAAGGAGCAGGTCATAAGAGAAAAGTCTAAAGCTGATTTAATAGCTAAGAATGAGCAGTTACGTGCAAATTTACTACGTTCAATTTCACATGATTTAAGAACACCATTAACATCTATATCTGGCAGTGCAGGGATACTTTTATCGAGTAGTGATACACTAGATGAAAAAAATAAAAAACAATTATATACTGATATTTATGATGATTCTTTGTGGCTTATCAATCTTGTTGAGAATCTCTTATCAGTAACACGTATCGAAGATGGAACGATGCAATTAAATATGACAACTGAATTAATTGAAGAAGTTGTTCATGAGGCATTACAGCATATTAGTCGTCAAGGAAGGGAACATCATATTCAGGTTCAACAAGATAATGAATTCATTCTTGTAAAAATGGATACAAGACTTATGATACAAGTGATTATTAATTTAATAGATAATGCTATTAAATATACACCAAAAGGTTCGCATATTCTGATTCATGTTTTTAAGCAGAAACAAGAGGTATGTATTGATGTTCAAGATGATGGACCAGGTATTACTGATGAGATGAAACCACATATCTTTGATATGTTTTATACAGGTAATATGAAAGTCGCAGATAGTCGAAGAAGTTTAGGACTAGGATTGGCTTTGTGTAAATCTATTGTGAATGCTCATCATGGTACAATGAGTGTTCTTGATAATCAACCAAAAGGTGCTATACTTAGAGTCATATTACCAGTAGAGGAGGTCATATTGCATGAATAAAACATCAACAATTCTTGTAGTTGAAGATGATAGTGCAGTACGCAACTTAATTTCAACAACCTTACAAGCTCATAATTATAAGTATTTATTAGCATCAAATGGTGAAACAGCTATTTTAGAAGCATCTTCACACAATCCAGATATTATTTTGTTGGATCTTGGCTTGCCAGATATAGATGGCATTGAGATTATTAAAAAGGTCAGAAGCTGGTCAAATATGCCAATTATTGTGATTAGTGCACGTAGTGAAGATAGTGATAAAATAGAAGCACTTGATGCAGGTGCTGATGATTATTTAACAAAACCTTTTTCTGTTGAAGAACTTCTTGCAAGATTACGTGTAACTTTAAGACGATTAAGTTATATTGAGAACACAAATGTACATTCATCCACTTTTTTGAATGGTGGATTAAAGATTGATTATAGTGCTGGATGTGCATATTTAAATGATGAGGAATTACATTTGACACCAATAGAATATAAATTGTTATGTGTGCTTTCAAAAAATATGGGGAAAGTTCTGACTCATACTTATATAACTCATGAAATATGGGGAAGTTCTTGGGAAAGTGATGTTGCTTCATTGCGAGTCTTTATGGCTACATTAAGAAAGAAAATAGAGAAAGAACCATCTTCTCCACAATATATCCAAACTCATGTTGGCGTTGGATATAGGATGTTAAAGGTTGAGTGAACTCCTTTAGACATCTATTATTCATTCTAATAAAAAAATGGCTTATAAGAATAAAGCCATTTCATATATGTTATTGATAATCTTTTTCAATACATTCCTTCTGATGAATATAAATTTGTTCAATGATTGGTTTTCCTTCAATATAGTTCCATCTTTGTATAAAAGTTGGTTCAACCATGAACAATCTTTCATTTTCTAAATGAGAATATGATTGAAAAGATGATAAGAAATACTTTTGAAAATATTTACAGAAATCTTGATGATCTAAAGGATGTCCTATCTCTTTACAGATACCTTCAATTTGAATATTATCAAGACATAATGCAACATTTTCATTGTCTTGAATATCTTGGTATTTTCTAAAAGTCTTATCAGTTTGAAAATAAAAAATACCATTCATAATTAAAAAACTCATTTTTCTAGCAGTGACTCTATCTTGATGAGAAGTTGCTAAAACTATTTTCGCATGATCTCCTATTTGCTGAAATATGTTATTGTATTTATTTATATAGTTACTGTTCATTCTCTTCTCCTTATTTTATCATTCCACCATGAAACAATGCTTCATATATTTTATGAGAGCGATAATATATATCTTCACTCCCTTGAAATGTAGAAAAGTCCCCTATGATTTTAGATATATAAGTATACTCACCTCTAGTATAAATCTCAGGCCCTCTAAAGGGTCTTTGTTCATTAACCAAAGCTAAAGCCTCTTTTAAAAATTCACTATTAAAATCTTCACTTAAAACTTTTCCATAATAATTCATAGACCAGCATACATGAACATCATCATAAATAATTTCTTGTCCAGAAAAAAATGAAGCACCAAAGAATGAATCATAATATTGATATTTTCCATTATGATAACTATAATCATGAGAATCCTTTCTTAATGAATTCATTTTGTTTTTATGAGATGCGTATGTTGATTTTTTAGCTTCAACAAGAAAGGAAACAAGCTGATTTGTATTGGTAACTTGCGGTGTATCACTTCTACAATCATCATCTTTAATGAAGTGATCAATAGTTATTCCAAAAATATGTGATAAGTCAATGAGATATTCTAAACTAGGTGTAATGACACCATTCTCCCATTTGGTAATTGTTTGTCTAGATACACAAAGCTTTTCAGCTAATTCTTCTTGTGTGAGCATATTCTTTTTTCGATAATAAATCATTTTATCATGTAACATATATAGCCTCCTTGTCTATCAACAGTATAACATGAAGAATTTTCATACACTAGCAAGCAGAGTTTACATTTTTGCTACTTTGTTATCTTTAATGTTTTTGTTTCAGGAGATACTTTTTCTATAACTTGTTTGATTTTTACGGATGACTATGCTACATGTTAAATATTATAGAAATTATTGTTGTGTATATCCTGAAATTATCACTTTTAATGTTATCTTAATAGACTCGTTTTTTTTATTAACACTATCTTGATAGATTATTCTCTATAATATAATTGTAGGGAGGGGAGACATATGAAGAAACAACAAGATTTAGATGAATATTTAATATTAGAGGAATTTAGCCAGGAGATGAAAGAACTCTTTGCATATTGCCCACAAAAATGTGAAGAAAAAATATTAGAAGTTTTAAGTCGCTATCCAGATGCACCACAACCCCAAAATTTATTAGGTATTCTAGCGGAATATAAGAATAATAAGACTCTAGCTATGAAACACTATCGAGCTGCTTGGGCACTGGCTGCTGATTATTCTCCATCGAGTGCAAACATCTCCAGACTAGCAGAATTTGATTATCAAAGACAATACTATTTTCATGTTAAAGATGTTCAGCAAAAAGATGAAGAACAAAATACTTATCAATTTTTAAGAAGAGTATTGGGATAAAAACTATCATTTTTTATCTTTCTTAACATATACTTTATAAAGAGGGTTTTATTATTTTGATTATATAATTCATGATTTAGGTAAAAATAATGTTATTATTTTGCTTTTTTCAAAAAATGAAAGAAAAAGTGTTGACAAAAGAACATTGTCAATGTATTATAAACGCAAGTTAAAAGTGAAATCGAGGATCAGGAAGAGTAATTTGTTGAACGCTTCAAGCGAGGTAACATAGAGTGGAAGGTTACTAAGTAGAAACGAATGAAACGCACCTGTGAGAGTCCATTGGAAAGATAGTATAATGGAACGTCACCTGCGTTAAAGGCAAGAGTGGTTAGAAAATTTTCTAACAACGAGAGTGGTACCGCGTATATATACGTCTCTGGAGTTTTTCCAGAGGCGTTTTTGTTTTAGGAGGGTGATGATTATGCGGCGATTAGGGAGATATGAATTTTAATAAACAAAAATATAAAGGAAGAGGAGAAAAAAATATTATGGAAAAGAAACAATATAAAAAAGTTGTATTAGCATATTCAGGGGGATTAGATACTTCAATTATTATCTCTTGGTTAAAAGAAAATTATGGTTGTGAAGTGATTGCTGTAGCAGGAGATGTTGGTCAGGCAGATGAACTTGAAGGATTAGAAGCAAAAGCTTTAGCTACTGGAGCATCAAAATATTATGTTGCGGATTGTAAAGAAGAATTTGTGAATGATTTTATTTTTCCAGCAGTGAAAGCCAATGCTATGTATGAAGGAAAATATTTACTTGGAACATCACTTGCAAGACCAATTATTGCGAAGAAGTTAGTTGATATCGCAAAAGCTGAAGGTGCCGATGCAATTTGTCATGGATGTACGGGTAAAGGTAATGATCAAGTCAGATTTGAATTAACAATTAAGGCTTTTGCACCAGATATGGATATTATTGCACCTTGGAGAACATGGGAATTAAAAAGCAGAGAAGATGAAATCGAATACGCAGAGGCAAGAAATATTCCTTTAAAGATTAATAAAGAAACAAATTATTCAAAGGATAAGAACTTATGGCATTTGTCTCATGAAGGATTAGATCTTGAAGATCCACAAAATGAACCAATGTATGATAAGATTTTAGAAATGGGTGTCACACCAGAACAAGCACCTGATACACCAACATATATGACATTAACATTTGAAAAAGGTGAACCAGTTGCGTTAAATGGTGAGAAAATGAATGGTGTTGATTTAATTTTGAAATTAAATGAACTTGGTGGAGCCAATGGAATTGGAATTATTGACATGGTAGAAAACAGATTGGTTGGTATGAAATCAAGAGGTGTTTATGAAACACCTGGAGGAACAATTCTTTATAAAGCACATGGAGATTTAGAAGAAATTACACTAGATAAAGAAACACAGCACTTTAAACAACAGGTATCATTGAAATTAGCAGATATCTTATATAATGGTCAATGGTATACACCACTTACAAAAGCTTTATTGGCATTTATTGATGAAACTCAAAAAACAGTAAATGGTGAAATTAAATTAAAATTATACAAAGGAAATATTACAAATGCAGGGATGAGTTCACCTGATACATTATATAGTGAACAAACTGCTTCATTTGGAGAAGATGAAGATTATAATCAAATGGATTCACAAGGATTCATTAACTTATATGGTTTACCAATTAAGGTGAAAGCATTATTAGATCAACAAAGAAATAAATAGGGGAGTGAATATGATGGCATTATGGGCAGGTAGATTTAAGAAGGAAATTGATGAGAATGTGAATGCTTTTAATTCATCTCTTTCATTTGATGCAAGAATGTATAAACAAGATATTATGGGTAGTCAAGCACATGCTAAGATGTTAGAAAAACAAGGTATTATCAGTGCATCAAACTTAAAAGAAATTTTAGATGGATTAGATAAAATCTTACATGATCTAGAGAATGGTGATTTGTTATTTGATCCTACAGCAGAAGATATTCATATGTTTATTGAAAGTGAATTAACAAAACTCTATCCAGAAAGTGGCAAAAAGCTTCACACAGCAAGATCAAGAAATGATCAAGTTGCTTTAGATTTACGTTTATATACACGTGATGAAATGTTAGCAATAAAGCAGATGTTAATCAATATTATTGAAGTTATTATTGAACAGGCCTCTCATCATACAGAAACAATCATGTGTGGATATACACATTTACAACGTGCCCAACCTATAACATTTGCTCATCATCTTATGGCTTATGCGGAGATGTTCTATAGAGATATCACAAGAATAGATGATTGTTATGAAAGAATGAATGTTTCACCATTAGGGAGTGGTGCTCTAGCAACAACAACCTATTCAATTGATAGAAACTTTGTTGCTGAACAATTAGCAATGAAAGATATTACTTATAATTCAATGGATGGAGTGAGTGATAGAGATTACGCTATTGAATTTGCATCTGCTTTAGCATTAATTATGATGCATTTATCAAGATTCAGTGAAGAGATGATACTTTGGTGTTCGTGGGAATTTAAATATATTGAATTAGATGATGCTTATGCAACAGGTTCAAGTATTATGCCACAAAAAAAGAACCCTGATATTGCGGAATTAGTCAGAGGGAAAAGTGCTAGAGTGATTGGCGATGTTTCAACATTACTCACAATGATGAAAGGTTTACCTTTAGCCTATAATAAAGATATGCAAGAAGATAAAGAAGCTTTGTTTGATGCGATTGATACTGTTAAACTTTGTTTACCTGTCTTTACAGATATGTTGAAGACAATGAAAGTCAATACTGAGAAAATGAGGGAATTTGCAGCCAAAGGTTTTATTAACGCAACAGATTGTGCTGATTACTTAGTTAAACATGGAAAAGCCTTCAGAGATGCTTATAAAACAACGGGAGAATTGGTAGCTTATTGTATTGATCATGACCTTGTTTTAGAAACATTACCACTAGATATTTATCAACAACACGATCAAGCATTTGAAGAATCTATTTATGAAGCTATTTCATTGGATACATGTGTTATGAATAGGAAAGTTGATGGGGGACCATCACCTGTTGCTGTTCTTAAAAGTATTCAAATTATGAAAGAAAAGGTAGGTGCATTGTCTTGATAAAAGTAGGAATTATTGGTGTCAGTGGTTATGCAGGTGTAGAATTGTTAAGATTGTTATTAAATCATGATGATGTGGAAATTGTTTCCATAGGGGCAAGAAGTTATCAAGGACAACCTATCTCTGAAATGTATCCATCATTCTATGGAATATGTGATATGATTTGTGAATCAGATGATGATGTCTTAAAGAAAGCAGATATGATATTTGCATCTTTACCACATGGATTAAGTGAAAAATATGCAAAGTATTGTAATGACCATCAAAAGAAGTTTATTGATTTGGGAGCAGATTTTAGATTAGATAAGGAACAGGATTATCAAGAATGGTATAATCTTGATTACAATGAAAAAGAACTTCATCATAAACAGGTTTATGGTTTATGTGAAGTCAATAGAGATAAAATCAAGGAGGCAACAATAATAGGGAATCCAGGTTGTTATCCAACTTCAATAACATTAGGGTTATATCCTTTATTAAAAGAAGGTATGAATAAAAATAATCATTTCATTATTGATTCTAAATCAGGAACAACTGGAGCTGGAAAATCATTAAGTGAAGATACCCATTTTCCTAGATGTAATGAATCTTTCCATCCTTATAAATTAGCAACGCATCGACATACACCTGAGATTGAACAAGAGTTATCAAAAATGGCTCATGATGATATTCATGTGACTTTTGTTCCTCATTTATTACCAGTTAATAGGGGAATTGTATCAACAATCTATGTTGATTTAAAAGATGATATTCAATTTTCTGATATTATCAAAATATATCATGATTATTATGATCAAGAATATTTTATAAGAGTTTTAAAGACTGGAAAAGTCGCTGATTTAAAGTTTGTTAAATATTCTAATTTTTGTGATATATCATTACATTATGATAAGAGATATCATAAACTTATTATTGTTTCAACTATTGATAATATGGTGAAAGGTGCTGCAGGACAAGCTATCCAAAATATGAATATCATGTATGACATAGAAGAAACAAAAGGATTAAAGATGGTTTCACCATCTTTCTAGAGGGGGAAATAATATGAAGGAAGTAAAAGGTGGAGTTTGTGCTCCTTTAGGATTTCAAGCTACTGGAATACATTGTGGTATAAGAAAGAATAAAACCAAAAAGGATTTATCACTGATTGTGAGTGATGTCATGTGTCATGCGGCAAGCACATATACATTAAATAAAGTGAAAGGTGCACCTATTGTTGTTACGAAACAACATTTGTTAAATGGTGAAGCAAAAGCTATTATTTGTAATAGTGGTAATGCAAATACTTGTAATCCAAATGGTGAAGATATAGCTAATCAAGTCTGTGAGTTGTGTGCAGATGCATTAAATATCAAAGCAGATGATATTATTGTTGCATCCACAGGAGTTATTGGTCAGCCATTAGATATTACACCATTTCAAACACATATGGATAAACTTGTTTCATCTTTAAATAACAATGGAAGTGAAGCAGCATGTGAAGGAATTATGACAACAGATACTGTGAAAAAAGAATATGCTGTTGAATTTGAATTAAGTGGACAGACATGTCATATTGGTGCAATAGCTAAGGGAAGTGGTATGATTCATCCTAATATGGCAACAATGCTTGCTTTTGTGACAACTGATGTAGCCATTTCAAAAGAGATGTTAAATACTGTGATTCAAGAAGTTGTTGCAGATACATTCAATATGGTCAGCGTTGATGGTGATACATCAACAAATGATATGTTGAGTGTTATGGCTAATGGACTTGCTAAAAATAATATCATTATTGATAAAGATGCTGATTATGAAGTTTTTAAAGAAGCTCTTATGTATATTTGTATCTGTTTATCAAAAGGAATTGCTAAAGATGGTGAAGGTGCAACAAAACTACTCACTTGTACTGTCTCTCATGCTTGTTCTGTGCAAGATGCCAAAACTGTTGCTAAATCAGTGATTACGAGTTCATTATTCAAGGCTGCAATGTTTGGAAAAGATGCCAATTGGGGACGTATCTTGTGTGCTATTGGATATTGTGATGCATCTTATGATGTGGATAAGATTGAAGTGCATTTAGCGAGTCAAGCTGGTCAAATACTGGTCTGTCAAAATGGTAGGGGATATCCATTTGATGAAGATGAGGCATTAAAAGTATTGAGCGAAGATGAGATAGATGTTTTGATTAATTTACATGATGGATCACATCATGCAACTGCATGGGGTTGTGATCTCACTTATGATTATGTCAAGATTAATGGGGATTATAGAACTTAGAGGGGTTTATATATGGATAAAAATTCAATTGTAAAGGCAGAAGTCTTGTCACAGGCTTTGCCTTATATACAAAAATATAATAGTAAGATTGTTGTCATTAAATATGGTGGAAATGCTATGATTAATGAAGAACTGAAAATGAATGTCATTAAAGATGTTGTTTTATTATCAGAAATTGGTGTCAAGGTCATTCTTGTTCATGGTGGTGGTCCAGAAATTAATAGAACATTAGATAAAATGGGTAAAGAAACACAGTTTATTAATGGCTTGAGATATACTGATGAAGAGACAATTGATGTTGTTCAAATGGTTTTGGCAGGTAAAACAAATAAAGATCTTGTTAAACTCATTATGCAAAAAGGTGGAAATGCTGTTGGGATTAGTGGTGTTGATAACCAATTAATTATTGCAAAGAAGCATGAGTCAGAAGATGATTTAGGATATGTTGGAGATGTTGACAAAATCAATCCAAATATTATTATTGATATGTTAGATAAAGGTTATATTCCAGTCATTGCAAGTGTAGGCACTGATGAAGAAGGCCATACCTACAATATTAACGCTGATACTGCTGCTGCTGAAATAGCTGGGGCATTAGGAGCAGAGAATATGATTCTCGTGAGTGATATTCCAGGCTTATTAGCTGATAAAGATGATGAAGGGACATTGATTCCTTTGGTTCATGTATATGAAGTTAACAGTCTTATTGAAAAGGGGATTATTGGTGGTGGCATGATTCCTAAAGTCGACTGTTGTGTGAGAGCTATTCGCCAAGATGTAAAAAAAGCTGTTATTATTGATGGAAGAATACCACATTCTATTTTAATTGAAATGCTTTCTAAAGAAGGCATTGGAACAATGTTTAAAAGATAAACAAGGAGAGATATATGGTTAATTTAAAACAAAGAAGTTTTTTAACTTTAAAAGATTATTCTCAAGAAGAAATTAGATACTTGTTAGATTTAGCACATAAACTTAAAAAATCAAAAAAAGAAGGAAGAATTGGAAAAACATTAGAAGGAAAGAATATCGTTCTCCTTTTTGAAAAAACATCAACACGTACACGCTGTGCTTTTGAAGTTGCAGCTTTAGATGAAGGTGCTCATGTCACATTCTTAAGTAACTCACAAATGGGTAAGAAAGAATCAATAGAAGATACTGCAAAAGTATTAGGAAGAATGTATGATGGAATTGAGTTTAGAGGATTTCAACAGAAAACTGTTGAAGATTTAATGAAATATTCAGGAGTTCCTGTATGGAATGGTTTAACTGATGTTGATCATCCAACACAAACTTTAGCTGATTTTCTTACGATTGAAGAACATCTCAGCAAACCTTTAAATGAAGTTAAATTTGTTTTTACTGGAGACATTAGAAATAACGTTTGTTATGGTTTAATGTATGGAGCAGCAAAAATGGGTATGCATTTTGTATGTTTAGGACCAAAGAGTCTAGATATAAATCCAGAAGTTTTACAGTATTGCCAAACAGAAGCAGAAAAATCTGGTGGAAAATTAGAAGTTTTAGATAATGTTGAGGAAGCTGTTCAAGATGCAGATGTTATTTATACAGATATCTGGGTAAGCATGGGTGAAGATGAAGCTTTATACAAACCAAGAGTAGAAATGCTATCTCCATACAAAGTTACAAGTGAAATGATGCAGAAAACAGGTAAAGATTCAACAATCTTTATGCATTGCTTACCATCATTTCATGATTTTGAAACTGAAGTTGCAAAAGCAAAATATGAACAAGGAATTGATATTAGAGAAGTCGAAGATGAAGTCTTTAGATCATCACAATCTGTGGTTTTTGATGAAGCAGAAAATAGAATGCATACTATTAAAGCTGTCATGGTAGCAACAATTGGAGAGAATTTAGATTTATAAAAGTGAAAAGATTCAAATCTATAATATATAGACGTGAATCTTTTTTTTATTTATAAATAATGTAGAACAATATCTTTAAATTCTAATAGATTTTTAGTGTTTTTCATGATATTTAAGATATCCTGATTTTCAAATAATGAGAGTATAGATTCATTAATTGTTAAAAAGATTTGTTTATCAAGTTTGTTAATAGCAATGACCAATACTACATTGACATTATTATTTCCCCATATTATTCCTTTTTTACTCATAACAATACCAATCTTTGTTTGAAAAGCATCCATATGTACAGAATGAGGAATGGCAATATTGCCAAAAGAAGTAGAAGAGGCTTTCTCTCTTTCAAAAACATATTCCTTAAAAGAAGATGAGACAAAACCTAATGTTCTCATTTGATCACATACAATTTGAATAGTTTCTTCTCGAGATACATTTTCTAATGTAAAGAACAAATCTTTATGAAAGTATTGATCAAAATTATTAAAAATAAGTTCTTTTTTCTTTGATTGTTGAATTTCATAGATTTTCTCATGTATAGCTCGTTTTTGTTTATCTAAACGAAACGGTGAAATCAAAATGAATGAATAATGATAGTTTCTTTCATCTTTTATAAGAGTAATCAATAAATCAAAAGAATAAGACTCTAATTCTTCATAATCAGATACAATAGCATCTATAATTATATCATCAGAGAAATCCTTTAGTAATTGATTATATATCTTTTTTTTAATATTAAGATAGTGAGAACATAAAAGTACACACTTCAATTTATCTTTTGAAGTATTTTGTCTATCAATCTCATTTCCAATATGTAGAAAGATAAAAGCAACTTCATCTTCTGCTATTTCAATTTGATAAATATCTGATAACTTTAATGATATAAAAATGGCTATATCGTAGATAATTGGCCAATCTTTCTTGATTTGTTCTGATAAAGGATTCTTATTATATTTATTGAGTGAAGCTCTTGTAATTAATGATTGAATATGTAAAGCAAACGGAATAATAAAACTCTCATGACTTAAATTAATAGAATACAGTTCTGAAACTTCATTAATAATTTTATCAACTGTGTTCATATAATCAGACCTAATCACTTTTTTAATAACATCATAATTACCGTCAATAAAATAATTCACATTTGTTTTAAAAAGAATATATATTTCATTCTTTTCGTAAGCATTCAATGTTAATGAAAAGTCTTTTTCTATTCTTGAAGATAAAGCTTTAAGTAATTCTGAATCTTGAGAACTCTTTGTGATTACTTCTCTAATCTCTGAAAGATAATGCCCTTTTTTTACTCTTTCAATGAGAATAGAGAAGTGCAATAATAAATTCATATAAGAAAAATCATTTAAATTATATGCTCCTTTTCTAAAAAAATCATTTATAATATTTGTTATTTTTTCAATATCTTGATTATTAAATGATTGTTTTAATTTTTTTAAATCAAGGACACTATTCTTTGTTTCTTGAAGTATAATATGTGACAATAATGAACGCTTATCTTTCTCAGAACCTTTTATTTGTATAATGTCATTGTGTGTAACAAAATGAATACGAAATGTTTGGAACAGTGTGTTCATTTTTGTAAGATCACTTTTAAGAGTAGAATAACTCATAAAAAGTTCATCACAAAGATCAAAGATATTAAGTGTTTGATGTTCAATTAGTATCTTTTTTATAATATAATATGCTCTTTCAGAATAATTTTGAGGTAAAGATAATTGTTCTTCTAAAAAAGAAAGGTTGTTTTGTTTTATGATAGTATACCCTTGATGAGAAGAAAAGATGATTTTTTGATTTGTCATTGAATTGATATCTTTGACATATATTTTAACGGTTCTTATAGAAATATTGAGAAATTTGGCTAACTGTATGGCTGTACAGGGGGCGTTTTTTTCCATAAGATAAAGAATTAATTTTTTCTTTTTATTTGTTAACATTTTATCACCCTCATTTTGATTTTATTATAATGTAATCAAAATATGAAATCAACTAATGAAGTTCACTATACAGTGCAACTTTTTATTTTTGTGCTTTATTATGCACGAGGGTGTGCAAAAGTGAAGTTGAGACATCTTTTATATTAAACTATAATGAAATTACCATAGAGGAAGGAGAGAGAAAAATGGAAAATATAAAAGTTTTATTATGTTGTGGAGCAGGTTTATCAAGTGGTTTTTTAGCACAAAGAGCAAGAAAATCGGCTAAAAAAAGAAATCTGGATATAAAGATAGAGGCTAAAAGTGAGACTGAGGCTATATTACATTTAAAAAAAATCGATATCTTATTATTGGCACCTCATTATGAAAATTTTAAAGACAAATTCACAGAGTTAGCAAAACCATTAGATGTCGCAGTAGGGGTAATTCCACAAAATGTTTATGGAACTTTGGATGGTGATAAACTCATTGAGTATGCATTAGAACTTTATAAAAATAAAGAATAGATAAAAATAGAGGAAAGTGGAGGATGAAAATATGAATCGTTTTATGGATTGGTTAAGCAATTCTTTTACACCAACAATGAATAAGTTTGCACAAAGACCTTGGGTAGCTGCCTTATCAAGTTCCATGCAGAAAATTATTCCATTTATTTTAACAGGATCAATTATTCATTTATATAATGTTTTACGATCTTACATAACAACTTTACCAAATTTAGTGAGAATCATTAATTTCTCGTTTGGAATGTTAGGGCTATTAACTGCATTTATGGTTGCTAATCAAGTGATGGAGAAATTAGGACATACCAAATATACCATTAATGCAGGTTTAACTGCTATTTCAGTATTTTTAATGTTTATTAAACCAATTATTAATGACAATGGAGTTCTAACTGTTGAATTCGCACGTTTTGGACCTACTGGTATTATTGTTGGAATTGTTGCAGGGTATTTAGTATCTATTATATTTCATTTCATTGGGAAGAGAGATTTATTAAGTGAATCAAGTTTACCAGACTTTGTTATTGGCTGGGTTCAAAATATTATTCCAATTTTTACATCAATTGCTGTAGCAGTATTATTAACTTTCAAGTTTGATATAGATTTATTTGCACTTATATTAAAAGTGTTTTCTCCAATTCAAGGATTTGGGCAAACTTTACCTGGTTTTGTTTTACTCATTTTCTTAATGACATTCTTTTATACATTAGGAATATCTCATTGGTTATGGAATGGAATTAAAACACCTATTTTTATGGCTGGCATTGCAGCAAATATTGCAGCTGTAGAGCAAGGCTTATCTGCAACTAATATAGCAACGAATGAAGCTGTTTTTACTGCTGGTTTGATTACAATGGGAGGTATGGGAGCAACATTGACATTAAATTTGTTAATGTGTTTCTCTAAATCAAAAAGTTTAAAGACAGTAGGAAGACTCTCAATTTTACCATCTATTTTCAATATTAATGAACCCATTATGTATAGTGCACCAATTGTTATGAACCCATTATTAATGGTACCAATGTGGATTAACGCTATCACAGGGCCGTTAGTTATTTGGTTTACAATGAGAAGTGGATTCTTGAATATTCCATCTAAAATGATTCAAGTAGGACAAATTCCTGCACCATTATCTAGTGTTATGATTACAGAAGATTTACGTGCAATTATTGTCTATATTCTTTTGTTTATCATATATCTTGCAACATGGTACCCATTCTTTAAAGTCTATGAAAAACAAAGAATAACGGAAGAGGAATTTGAAGCAACAAGTAAATAAAATAGAAGGGAATAAGAAACAATGATATATGCAGATGAAGAATTATTAGAGCAAGAAAATGAATTAAATACAGTTGCTATGGAGATTATTTTACATGCTGGTCATGCTAAAACATTGGCTGATGAAGCTTTTCAACTTGCAAAAGAGGAAAAATTTAAAAAAGCATATGAAAGAATAGAAGAAGCTACAACTTATGGTATTTTAAAAGCACATCAATCTCAAGTGCAAGTTATTCAAGATGAAGCACAAGGAATTATTCATAAACCTTCTTTGCTATTCAATCATGCTCAAGATCATTTAATGACAATAATGTCAGAGGTTCAGACAACAAAGAAACTGATTGAATTATATGAACTAATAGTTAATAGATATGGCTCAATAGGAGGTTCGCTCAATGGATAATAACACGTTTGCTTTCCCTTCTCATTTCTTATGGGGTGGAGCAACAGCAGCATGTCAAATTGAAGGTGCTTACAATGTTGATGGGAGAGGACTTTCTACATCTGACATTCATAAATATGATACTGGTTTGGATAGGAAAAAGTATCGACATAAATTAGTGGAAAATGAACATACAAGTGCAACTTTGTCTGCTGCGATAGCTGATAAAGAAGGGTATTATCCCAAAAGATTTGGAAATGGGTTTTATTATCGATATAAAGAAGACATTGCTTTAATGAAAGAATTGGGATTGAATAGTTTTCGTTTTTCAATCTCATGGTCACGAATTTTCCCTAAAGGTGATGAGTTAGAGCCAAATCAAAAAGGACTTGAATTCTATGATAGAGTGATTAATGAGGTTATTAATGCAGGGATGGAACCAATTGTTACGATGTTCCATTATGATATACCACTTCATCTTTTAACACAATATGGTGGTTTTAAAAATCCTAAATTGATAGAGTTTATGACAAGGTATGCAAGAGTTCTTTTAAATAGATATGGTGATAGAGTGAAGTATTGGATTCCGTTCAACCAAACAAATTTAATTCAATATTGTTCTTTTAAGTCTTTAGGAATTTTAAGGGATCAAACAGATAATCTTGTGGAAGATCAATATCGTGCTATCCATAATCAATTTCTTATTAATGCAAAAATAAAAAAATATGCGAAGTCATTAAATTCTCATATAGAAATTGGCATCATGTTAGCAGATTGCACATATTATCCACGTACTTGTAAGCCGCAAGATATTGTTTTTGCTATGAAAAGAATTCGTATGCAATACTTTTATGCTGATGTTCCTTTAAGAGGAGAATATCCTGGTCATATGTTAAGGTACTTCAATGAAAATAATATTCGAATTGATATAAGCGAAGAAGATAAAAGTCTTCTTAAAGAGAATACTTTAGACTTTTTAGCATTCTCTTATTACTATTCAAGGACACTTGATTCTCAAAAGAATACAATGGATCCAGCCACTATTAGTGAGAATCCTTATTTAAAAAGTAATGATTGGGGATGGACGATTGATCCATTAGGGTTATATAATGCTATAAGTCAATATTGGGATCGTTATCAAAAACCAATAATGATTGCTGAAAATGGTTTTGGTTATGAAGATGTATTTGAAGATGGAGTGGTTCATGATGATTATAGAATAGATTATTTAAGACAACATATTTTAGTTGTTGGTGAAGCGATTAAAGATGGTGTAAATGTCTTTGCCTACTTACCATGGGGGCCAATTGATTTAGTTAGTTCAGGAACTGCTGAGATGAGCAAGAGATACGGTTTTGTTTATGTTGATTTAGATGACTATGGAAGAGGAACAGGTGAGCGGTTTAAAAAAGATTCTTTTTATTGGTATCAAAAGGTTATTGCTAGTCATGGTACAATTTTATAATATATAATTATTTAATATTAAAAGGGGAGATAATCAGTTTTTCTGATTATCTCCTTATAAATTAAGTATTTTGAGATCTTTATTTAAACTTATTTTCTGGCAACTACACAAATTGTATTTTCTTGACAATTATTTTCACCAGCAACATTCCCATAAAAAGAAATATCTTGAAAACCAACAGCTTCCAAATCATTTTTTAATTCTTGAACAGTAAAAGCATGTTCCCAAACATTATAATGACAAATCTCATCTTCCGTGATGACAACATATTGATTTAAGTAAGTATTCTGCTCACTATAACAATAAAAGGAATGGAGAAGGAGATGAGGAGAACTACTCCAAAATCCATTGTCTTGTGCCTCCCAACTACGCTCTTCTTTACAACCATAATATTTAGCTGGAGTAAAAACATCAAATATGAAAACGCCCTGTTGTGATAAGACATGATAAACTTTCTTAAGAAGAGTATGTCTTTCTTGAGGAGATAAAACTCCATAATCACAATATATAAGTGTTACCAAATCAAATGTTTTTTGAAATTCATACTCAATATAACTATTTAATATATAATCTATATTCATATTATTTTTCATAGCGGATTGTTTGGCATACATAATAGATCTTTTAGAAATATCTATTCCAGTCACATAATATCCTCTATTATAAAAACGTTCAGTATAAATTCCAGGTCCACATCCTAAATCTAAAAGATTATGATATTTTGTTGGAGGGAAAAGTTCAGATATCCAATTTACAGATTTATTCACGAACTTAATATTTCGTGATGCAGAGTCTAAACTTTCATCTAAATGTGCTTGAAGCATACCTTTTGAAACATAATCATTATCCCATATATTATATTGTGTTTTTTCATATAATTTTGGTTTAACTTGTAAAAAACTTAATAATTTATCCATATTTTCTATCCTTTCAATTATTTAACGGTAACTATATAAATAAAAAAACTGTGGCATTTCCACAGTCAAAATTTCTTAAACATATGTGGAAAATTTAAATAATCATTTATGCACAATGAAAATAACCTGTTTTTAACAGGAGTATTTAACTCTGTGATTGTGATTATTTTTGTTTCCACGTTTCACTTATGTTACTGATTTTGCAACATCAAGTGCGCCGGATAGAATCATCTCCCTATATAGTTACCGTGCATCTATTATATAATGAATGATTTATAAAAGCAATAATGTTTTTTGATTCAATTGACCATAGTATGCTTTATCTTTAATAAGTATCAAATTTCTATTCAAATCAACAAAATTGTGCAACTATTTACAATTGATTATATGCTATAATTTGGTAAAATAAATATGTAAAAAAAGGGAGGAAAGAAAAATGAAAAAATTGTTAAGTGTTTTATGTATCTCATTGTTGTTATTAGGGGCTATGCCTGTTATTCATGTACATGATGATAAATGTGGATATGATCCTAAGACACAAACAGGTTGTACATTTGAATATGGTATTGCACCATGTGAAGATAGACTTCCTGGAGCTTAAAAGGAGGGAACATGATAAATAATTTTGGTGGGATTATTAAGCTTAATAGAATTCAGCAAGGACTGACGTTGGATTATATTAGTTATAAAACGGGAATCTCAAAGAGTCAAATAAGTAGAATAGAAAGAAATAAAGAACAGATTACATTTGAAAATGTTGTTAAAATTTTCTCTGTTATGAATATTGAAGTGAGTAATGAAAATTTTGAAACACAATTTGAAAAAGATTTTCAGACTTTTTATAGTGATGTTGTATATGTTAAAGATATTGAGAACTCATATAAAGTAATTAGAAGTTATAGTGATAAAATCAAATCTTCATTATCATATATTAAATATTTATTATGTGAATTAATTTATATGGTAATGAAAGGATATTCACAAAAGATTGAGACTTATCTATTTATTGAAAAATACTTTGAGTATCTTGAGTCTTATCAAATTCAATTGTTTTATGATTATCTTGGAGTTATTTCATATGGAAATAAATTATATAAAGAAAGTTATAATTATTATAATCAAGCGTTTTCGTATAGGGGTAATGATTATTCTAATGCAATGGTTTATTTTCATAGAAGTATTCCATTAACAATCTTTGGAGAGTTAAGTGATGCCTTAGAATGTGCTATTCAGGCAAGGGATATATTTACAAAAACAGTCAATATAAAAAGATTAACTTCAGTTAATTTTCAAATTGCAGTGATATATTCAATGAATGGTCATTTTAAACAATCAGAAAAATTGAATCTTGCATGTATTGAAGCCTTCAATAATTTGGGGATGGTTAAGGAAGTTGAAGATACATATAATAATTTAATATGGGGTTATGTGCGTTCAAGAGAGTTTGATAAAATTATTGATTTAGAAAATAAGGCTCTAGATATTATGCATCACGATCATTGTATCTGTTTTTATCTATCTTATGCTTATTATAAACTTCAAAACAAAAAGAAGGCATCTGAGTATATTAGAAAAGCTAAAGTTCAAATGAATAATCCAACTGAATATATGAAAGCAATGATTAATGCATTCCAAGTTTATTTATCAAAATCCAGTGATGAAAGAAAAGAGAAACAGTTATTAAAGGTTCATCAAATTACTAAAGAAACAAGACAATATGATTTGGAAGTATTTACAATGGAATTGTTAAGGGAATTTTATCAATCTGTTCATAATACTGAAAAAGAATATGAATGCATGGAGAAACTTATTCAGTATTATAAAAAAAGAAGATAATGTTGAAGGAAATCTCACTATTGTAGTGGGATTTTTGAGTTTTTCATGGATTTTTTGTGCAACTTTTAATTATTGACTGATGTAAATCGTTTTAGTATCTTAAAGATAAGGAGATGATAGTATGAAAAAATATTTAAAATTAATTGCAATTTTATCTGTTACATTTTGTACTTTCTTATCTACAAGCAGTGTTGTAAAGGTTATGGCATTAGAAGGTATTAGTACATATGATTCGGTGACAGAAGGGGGATCTGGTACTTGTTATTTTTCATCTGGATCACAAACCTATTCGAGTACAAAAAAAGGTTCAAAAACTTTTGAGTTAACCTCAGTATCAGATTACACAAAATATATTAATGTAGAGATAACAATTACAAATGGGTACATTAAGGATGAATTAAATGGTGGAAAAACAGTTCTTTCTTCATCAACAGGTGGTAGTAAAACAGGAACATTAAAAACTTCTGGAAAAAAAGCTAGATATACATTTGTTTCATATAATGGAAATGTAAATGGTTATAAAATTACAAGATACTATGCATATGCATAATATTCTCTTGAGATAGATAAATAAGATTGGCAGTCATGTCAATCTTATTTATCTATCTATAACTAGTCTTCGTTTGATTATGTTTCAATTTAAAAAATTATTTGTTAAATAATTATAAAAGAAAAGTATGAAATATGTTTAGATATAATCAAGTTAGAAAGGAAAAGCAGTTTATGAAAATTAATAATATTACGAAAATATATCATAATAAATATAATATTATAGAGGCAATAAGTGATATTACATTAGAATTTAATCTTTGTGGACTGATAAGTATTTTAGGACCAAGTGGATCTGGAAAAACAACTTTATTAAATATAATATCTGGTAAGGATAAAAATTATACAGGTGAAATAATAGATAATAATAATATAGAAATTATTGAGCAAGAATTCATGTTATTTGAATCACTAAGCGTATTTGATAATTTAACACTAGTAGCAAGCACCAATAAAGTCATTCACATATTAAAAGAATTCCAAATGCTGAATTATAAAGATAAAATTGTAAAACAACTTTCTAATGGACAAAAGAAAAGAGTTCAAATTATGAGATCATTACTTGTTGAACCAGATATTCTTTTGTGTGATGAACCAACAGCCGCTTTAGACTATGAGAATAGTCAATTTGTATTAGAGATGCTTTCAGTTATAAGTCAAAAAAAATGTGTGATTATGGTGACGCATGAAGTTGCTCTTGCAGAAATGTACAGTACTCGAATAATTAAGATTGATAAAGGGAAGATTCAAGAAGATAAACTTGTTAAGGAAACGACCCCCTTACATACACAGCTTCATTCTCATTCTAGAAAAAGTTTTATGGAACATGTGAAATTTGTCTTGAGAAATATAAAGTCAAGATGGATGTTATCACTGTTAAGTTTGTTTGTTTTGTTTGTTTCAGTGATTGGTGTTTATGCATCATTAAATATGTATAGTACAGTGGAGGAAACTTCAAAAAATGATTTAACGAACTATTATGGTAAAAATATTATTGCTTTAACCCCACATCAAAAGAAAGTGGACTCAAAAGACTTTTGGACACATTTTGATAATATAACTTATCAAGATATAAACAAAATACTATCAGAGATTCCAGAAATACAAGCCTATACTTGTGGAATTGACAGAGCAAATTACGCCTACATTGCTGGAGAAAAAGAATCCCCTTATCAGAAAATATTTGAAGAAAAAAATGATGATGGACTATATTATACATGGATGCCAATAGTGCCTTATGTTATTTTAAACAGGCAAGATTCGCAAGATACAGGAAGAGTTTATCAATTGAAAGAGGGAGCCAATCTCAATGTTTCTTATGGAAAACAGTGTCAAAAAAAAGATGAGGCTATGCTTAGTTATCAAACAGCATTATATTATGCAAAGATATATGGATATGATGATGTAGAAAAATTATTAAATCAAGAAATTTCTTTTTATCAGACTATTGATAACGGAATCATTATTGACTCACCATATAGATTGAAAGTGACAGGTATTTTGACAGAGTCAAATCGCTACGAATATCAAATATTTACAGCTAATGGAGTATTTGATAATCTTCAGTCTGAAGTTTTTAATGTTCCAATTGAGAAATGGGTTTATGATTATGTTGATTTTATGGTTGATCCACAATCCTCTATAGGTGAAGTTATTGAGAAAATAAACACTATTTATCAAGGAAAACAAAGCAATTTTGATAGAAAGGCATATGGTGAAATAAGCAGTTTTGATTTACGTCTTGCAGGGGCAGTAAGTCCTAATACCTTACCTGAAATTGATGTGATTTCATTAGTCAAAGTAAGTCTTATAGTTATTATCATGACAATCGTCATTTATGCAATTATAGAGTCTTTCTTTTTAACAAGAAGAAAAAAGGAAAATGACATTCTTAAAAGGTATCAATATAACGTTATTATTGTAACATGTGTTAAGAACTTTATCTTTTTGTTAATGATAGGGTTGATTTTCGTAATATTTGGTCGTTATATTTGTGAGGCAATAAACTCAATTGTCAATGTGATTTTTAGATCTTACAATACTAAAAATACGATTGTAATTTTGGATTATATGAGTTTGACTGCATCACTAGGAATATGTTTTACCTTAATATTCATAGAGGAGGTTATCTTTAATGGTATTAGTACTAGAAAACATAACTAAGAAATATAATAATCAAATATTGTTTGATAATGTAAATTTAGATATTCAAAAATATGGTTTATATTATATTAATGGAGAAAGTGGAAGCGGAAAAACAACCCTTTTATCTATTATTGGTGGATATGAAGGATTTGAAGAAGGTAAGAGAAGAGTTGATAATTCTCTTTCTTTTGCGTATATATTTCAAAACTTTGAACTCATTCAACAATTAACAATATCAGAAAATATTTCTTTATACCAAAAATTAAGCAATGATGAAAATCCTAATAAAGATGTAATTATAGAACAATTAGGATTAAATGAACTTCTTGACCATTTTCCACATGAACTTTCTCATGGACAACAACAGAGGGTTGCTATTGCAAGAGCACTTATGCAAAATACTGATGTTATACTATGTGATGAGCCCACTGAATCTTTAGATAATGATAATAAAGAAATTGTTATGAAACTTTTAAAAAAACTTTCAATAAATCATATTGTAATTGTTGTATCACATGATCAAGAACTCATGAAAAACTATTATGATTGCCAATATCAAATTATGAATCATGTCTTAAAACTTGTAGAAGATAAAAATGTTTGTGAGTATTTTACATATCCATTAAAAATATCAGAACGTATCAATAACAAATATCTTTTAAAGGTAATTAATAAAATCACATTAAAAAGAAATTGTTTTTATTATGGTCTCATATTATTTTTTACATTATTTATTTTTATAAGTATGAGAGCGAATTTACAACTTCTGGATAAAACAAATATAGATATAAAATCTTTAAATGATCATACGATTTATGTTACAGAAACAAGTTTAAATGGTGCACAAAGATATATTCAAGAAGCAGATGATTATCGCAAGGTTTATGCATTTGAAAATCAAGTTGCATTTGAAGAAAAAACTATCAATTTAAAAATACATTCACTTCCTAAGGAGTATCATAAGTTGAATTTCATTGCAGGTGATGATTCTCAAGAGCAGGGTATTATTATTAATCAATTTGCTGCTCAAAAAATTCAAGAAGCAACAAGTATGAGTTTTCAAGATATGATAGGAAAAACAATAACGTTAAAACTTGGAGTAAATTATACTGTTAAAGAATTTAATTTTCCCATATCTGGAATTGTAGAAGAATACAGTGAACTATATACGACCCAGTTATATTATCCTTACGAGACAGTTGTAAATGAACTTAAACACACATATATTAATGAATCAAATAGTGATTTATATACTTATTATCATACTCAATATAATCAAGGATATGAATTGTTTTATGATCTAGATAAGAATACTCAAGATATATATCAACAGTTACAAAAAAGTTATGGGATTATTTGTATGAATGATTTATTAGAAATTACGAATATCCAAAATCATTACGCAGATCTCATCCAATTCATATTTCAGGGTATTATTTATTTACTTATTGGGGTTATTATTGTCTTTATAAGTTTTTTTGCATTCCAGGATTATAGGAAGCAAGCTGGTAATTTTGCCATTATAAATGCTCTTAATATTTCATTAGCAAAAATTGAAAGAAATTATGTTTATATGAACAGGTTACTATTTATAATAACAATGACAGTAGCTATATTATTAGTACAACCATTATATTCCATTTTTTTATTTATTTTAACTATGTTTGTAAACCTAGAAATATATAACCAGACACAAAGTTTTATTTTAAATGAAGTGATTATGAGTATTGTGTTTTTTGTGATTTACACTTGCATGTTATATATGAGTATCAGGAGATATCATCATAAAAGTATGTCAGCAATCATGAAGGAAAATAAGGATATGTAAATTATTGGAATATATTTAATTATTTATCTGTAACCATATTTCAATTAAAATACGAATCACAATTAATCTTTTTGTTAAATTTTAAACTTCTTCATTGTCTTAACAAGGAATGTTATAATATAAGTAGCTTTTTAAAATTAATGGTTATATATCAAATGGACTTACTAAAAGGAAATGAGTAAGAAAGAACAAATATTTATGAAAATGAATAGAATTCATTTTTTGTATACTTGTTTAGAAAGTCATTCGGTAAAATGTCAAGAAAATAAATAAAATCTTTTTTAGATAAATCA